>JAFUFT010000041.1 GCA_017469795.1 Oscillospiraceae bacterium | reverse complement strand
TTTTGTGCGGGATTCAGAAGACGACCGGCTGTCCGCATGTAGTGCAGAAGGCGGATCCTGGTGTCAGGGGAGATCCGCAGCCGGTGCAGAAGGCAGGCACCTCCGAGGCGGCTCCGATTGTTTCAACAGGCGCTGCCGGAGCGGCGCTGCTGATCCGCTGGCCGCAGCCGGTGCAGAACATGGAGCCGGGCAGCAGAGGTTCTCCGCAGGAGGGGCATACGTCAGCAGCGGCCGCCGGGGACTCTTCCACCGGGAGTTCTTCCATCGGAGACTCAGGGATCTCTTCGGGTACAAATACGGGAATATCTTCCGGCTCGGGCTCCGGCACGTACTCCATCACCGGCTCCGGGTCGGCGAACACAGGCGCGGGAGCAGGCTCCACCGGCTGGCCGCACTTGGTGCAGAACTTGGCCCCTTCCGTCAGCGGCTCGCCGCAGCGCTTGCAGACGGCCTCCTCCGAAGCGGCGTCGGCTATAATGGCGCCGCACTCACTGCAGAACCGAATGCCCTGGGGAATTTCGCTGCCGCAGGAGGGGCACAGCCGCAGGCCTCTGGACGCCAGAATCTGGTCGTGGAGCGCCAGCACAGTCTGATAAGAGGCCTTGATGGACGCATAGTAGGATTCATAAGCGGGGTCGTAGTCGGTGGTGTGGGCCTCGTAGTAGGCCTTACCGATTTGAGTGTAGGCTTCGTTGATCTTCTCCTGTTCCGCATCAATCTGCGTTTTGATCCAATCCATATCCTGCCGGTTTTCTTCCATGAACGTATCAGACATAGGGAGCGCTCCTTTCGGCCGTCGGTAATGATTCGGCGTGATTTGATTCTATTTTACAACAAGAAATACGGTCTTGCAATGGAAAATGTCCGCTTTCGGCGAAAAAGGATGAAAGCCCGAGAACAATAAAGCGCCAACCACGCTTGACAATTAAAATTGGCGGTTATATAATGTGGATATTCTTTGAGAAGGGAGTTTCGGCTATGGATAATGAATCCCTTCCCCATTATATGCGGATCGCCGCCAGCGTAGCATCCCGGATCTCGATGGGAGAGTTCCGAGAGGGCCAGAAGATCTCCGGCCGCTCTGTGCTGTCGTCGGAATACAGCGTGTCTCCGGAAACGGTCCGGAAGGCGCTGCGGGTTCTGGCGGATATGGGGATCGTCACCGTCCGGGAGGGCAGCGGGACCGTGGTGCTTTCCGCGGAAAAGGCGAAGTCCTATCTGGAAACAGTTCAGGTCCGGCAGGATCAGATCGATATGCGGAAGCGGCTTCAGCTGCTGTTCAAGGAGTACAGCACCATCGGCAAGCAGATGTCGGAGATCATCTCAGATTTGATGACCGCCGGTTCCGTTCCGCTGCCTTCGGAGCAGAGTCTTCCGAACTACGAGGTCCAGGTGCCGGAGGATTCCGATAAGCTGGGTATGAGCATCGGGGAACTGCGGTTCTGGCAGTGTACCGGCGCCACCATTGTGGCCATCCGCCGGGGGCAGAACGTGCAGATCTCGCCGGGTCCCTATGTGGAGCTGCAGGCCGGAGACGTGCTGGTATATGTGGGCGCTCCGGAATGCAGGCAGGCGGTGGAGCGGCTGCTGGAAAGCGGAAAGGCCGACCGGTCCCTGTTCCGGATCCAGGAGCAGATCACCACCGCTATCCACGCCAAGGAGCTCTCCGTGATTGCCGAATCCCTGGGAGCCAAGATGGGCGACATCACAGACGTCCGGGCGCTCACCAAGGGCATGACCAACCGGTCATATCTGTTTACCTGCAAAGACAAACGCTACATTCTCCGGATTCCCGGCGAGGGCACGGGAGACCTGATCGACCGGGCGCTGGAGGCGGAGAGCTATCAGGCCATCGCCGGTCTGGGGTTCTGCGACGACCCGGCCTACCTCAACCCGAAAAACGGTCTGAAGGTGACTCGGTTCCTGGAGAACGTCCGCAGTTGCGATCCCTACAGTGACGCGGATCTGGAGCGGGCCATGGCGATGCTGCGGCGGCTCCACGGCATGCGCCTTCAGGTGGGCCACAGCTTCGACCTGATGGAAAACATCAATTTCTACGAGTCCCTGTGGAAAGGCAAGCCCTCCATGTATCCCGACTACGCGCAGACCAAGGAGAATGTCCTTTCCCTCCAGCGGTTCGTGTCCCTGCACCGGGCGGAGCCCTGCCTGACCCACATCGACGCGGTGCCGGACAACTTCCTGTTCTACCGGCAGGAGGACGGCACGGAGGGCATCCAGCTTACCGACTGGGAATACGCGGGCATGCAGGATCCCCATGTGGATATCGCCATGTTCTGTATCTACAGCGGCTACGGGCGGGAACAGACCGACCATCTGATCGACCTGTATTTTGAAGGAAAATGTGACTGGGCAATCCGAGTCAAAATATACTGCTATATTGCCATCTGCGGCCTGCTCTGGAGCAACTGGTGCGAGTACAAGCACCACCTGGGCGTTGATTTCAGCGACTACGCGCTGGCCCAGTACAACTATGCCAGAGATTATTATAACATTGTACAGAAGGAGCTGGCGTCAAAATGAACGACAAACCGATGAAACGAAAGCTGGATCCGGCCACCACGGTGATCCCGCTGGCCTGTATTCTGGTCCTGTGCGTGTTTTTTGTGATCGATCCCACGGGATCCACCGATGTACTGGCGGCGATCCGGTTCTTCCTTGGGGACACCTTCGGCGCATACTATCTGGTGATCGGACTTGGCGTACTTCTGATCAGCTTCTACCTGTCCTTTTCCAAAATCGGGGACATCGTTCTGGGCGGCCCCAATGAAAAGCCCCAGTACAGCTTCTGGCTCTGGGGCGCCATGGTGTTCACCTGCGGCCTGGCGGCGGATATCCTCTTCTATTCCCTGTGCGAATGGATCTACTATGCCCAGGAACCACACATTGCGGAGTTGGGGACCATTCAGGACTGGGCCAGCGCATATCCGATCTACCACTGGAGCATGATCCCATGGAGCTTCTACGCGGTGCTGGCGGCCTGCTTCGGCTTTATGCTCCACGTGCGTGGCGTCCGGAAGCAGAAATACTCGGAGGCCTGCCGCCCGCTGCTGGGCAAGTGGACGGACAAGATTCCCGGCCGGCTGGTGGACGTGCTGGCGGTGTTTGCCCTGATCGCGGGTACCGCCACCACCTTCTCCGTATCCACGCCGCTGCTCTCCCGTGTCATCACCACCATGCTGGGACTGAGCTCCACCAAGTGGGTCACCATCGGGATTTTGCTGTTTGTCTGCGTCGTCTATACGATCTCCGTTATGCACGGGATGAAAGGCGTGGCAAAGCTGTCCAATATCTGCATGTACATCTTCGGCGCCCTGCTGCTCTATGTGCTGATCTTCGGCGGCGAGTTCCGGTATACTGTTGAGACCGGCTTAACGGCCATCGGCAACGTGGTGCAGAATTTCATCGGTCTTTCCACCTGGACGGATGCCCTGCGGACCTCCTCCTTCCCGCAGAACTGGACGATCTTCTACTGGGCCTACTGGATGGTCTGGTGTGTGGCGGCGCCCTTCTTTATGGGCAACGTCAGCCGCGGCCGGACGGTGCGGCAGGTGATCATGGGCTCCTATCTCTTCGGCGTCAGCTCCACGGTGGTGTCCTTCATCGTTCTGGGCAACTACGGTCTCGGTCTGCAGATGCACGGGAAATTCGACGCCATCGCGCTGTATGAAGCCACGGGCGACCTCTATGAGACGGTCATCGCCATTGTGGAAAACCTGCCCATGCACCAGATTGCTCTGGTGCTGATCATGGCCTCCATGATCGCCTTCTACGCCTCCTCCTTTGATTCCATCACGCTGGTGGCCTGTCAGTACTCCTACCGGGAGATCATCGGAGACGGGGAGGAAAACGCACCGGTCCGGATTAAACTGTTCTGGGCCATCCTGCTGATCCTGCTGCCCATCGCGCTGATCTTCAGTGACAGCAGCATGTCCAACATGCAGACCGTGTCCATTATCGCCGCATTCCCCATCGCGCTTGTGATCCTGATGATCATCGCCAGCTTCATCAAGGACGCCAAAGCGTATCTGCAAACAGGGCCTAAATAAGCATCAGCCTGCAGCGCCGCGGATTCCGCGGCGCTGTTTTTACGGGTTTCAGGCAGGAAATTATTGCGAAAGCAAATTGTCTGTGGTATGCTGATACGGTAACGTGTCAAAAAGAATGGAGGAACATCCGTTGTCGAATGAAAACACCCTGATCAATGATATGTCCCGGGGACCGGTGCTGACGAAGCTGTTCCGGTTTGCCCTTCCGATCATGCTGGCAAACCTGCTGCAGGCGGTCTACAGCATGGTGGATATGATCGTCGTCGGACAATTCTGCGGCCCCGGAGGACTCTCCGCCGTGGGCATCGGAGGCCAGCTCTCATTCCTGTTTCTGACGGTGGGCATGGGCCTCGGAAACGGCGGCCAGATCGTGATTTCCCAGCAGGTGGGCATGAAGAGCGGAAAGATCGCCAAAACAGTGGGCACCATGATCACCATGGAGTTTCTGGCGGCGCTGGTGATCGGCGCCATCGGCATCGTATTCCACAACCCAATCCTGGATCTGCTCAATACGCCTCCGGAGGCCAGAGGCAATGCTGTGAGCTATCTGCTGATCTGCAGTTCCGGCATGATCTTCATCTATGAGTACAACGCCATCTGCGCGATCCTGCGGGGAATGGGCGAGAGCCGGCTGCCGCTGGTGTTTATTGCGGTGGCGTCGCTGGTCAATATCGTTCTGGATCTGATCTTTGTGGGGGTGTTGGGCTGGGAGGCCGCCGGCGCTGCCGCTGCGACAGTGATCGCTCAGGGCGTCGCGTTCTTCATCGGCGCCGTCTACCTCTACCGCCACAGGGCGGCTCTGGGCTTTGATTTTAAGCTCCGGAGCTTCCGGATCGACCGGGAGCAGATGATCGCCCTTTGCCGCATCGGCATCCCGAACGTGGTTCAGCAGATCCTCATCACCGGGTCCATCACCTTCATCAACGCGCAGATCAACGCCTTCGGGGTGACCGCCTCTGCCTGTGATTCCATCGGCGGAAAGCTCAACTCCGTGGCCAATATTGTGTCCGGTTCTGTTTCTACCGCTTCCAGCACCATGATCGCCCAGAGCTTCGGCGCGAGGAATATGGAGCGGGTCAAAAAGGCTGTTCGGGCCTGCTTCCTGATCAATATGGTCTGGTGGATCCTGCTGGGCGGCAGCTACCTGCTCTTCCCGCGCTTTATCTTCCGGATGTTCACATCTGATACGGCAGTGCTGGAGATGGCTTCCCTGTATCTCCGGTTTGCGGTGATCTGGCTGCTGGCCCTGTGCTCCATGAATGCTTTCTACGCCCTGGTCAACGGGATCGGATTTGCCAGCTTTAACCTGATCGTTGGACTGATCGACGGCGTTGCCGCCCGGATTGGCCTGAGCCTGCTGCTGGGGAACCTAATGGGTTTGCCCGGATACTGGCTCGGGAGCGGCTTGGCAGGCTTCGTGACCACTCTGTCCATGGGATTCTACTATTTGACCGGCTGGTGGACCAAGCGTGAGGCAGTGACCAAATGAGCCGGAAAAACCGTTCGCTTCTGATGCTGGTATCCTCCATGGTGATCTACGGCACCATCGGCATATTCCGGCGGCTGATCCCGGTGTCCTCCGGCGTACTGGCCTGCTCCAGAGGCGCCATCGGCGCTCTGTTCCTGCTGATTCTGCTCCGGGTCCGGGGTAAAAAGCTCCGGTGGGATATGGGCGGCAGAACGGCGTGGCTGCTGGCGCTGTCCGGTGCGGTCATGGGCTTCAACTGGATCCTGCTGTTCGAGGCCTACCACTATACTTCCGTTGCCACGGCCACGCTGTGCTATTATATGCAGCCTGTGATCGTGATCCTGGCCTCTGCGGCGCTGTTTCGGGAGCGGCTCACGGGACGGCGGCTGATCTGCGCCGCTGTGGCGGTGCTCGGGATGGTCCTGGTGTCCGGGGTGCCGGAACAGGGAATCCCCGGTGCGGGAGAGCTGCGGGGGATCCTGCTGGGTCTTGGCGCAGCGGTGCTGTACGCGGCGGTGGTCCTGATCAACAAGTCCGTCTCCGGCGCGGGGGCCTATGAAAAGACGATCATCCAGCTTTTGTCCGCCGCCGCGGTGATGGTCCCCTATATGGCGGCGGTGGAGCGTCCTGCCGTCCAAAGCCTGACGGCCGGGGCGGTGATCCTTCTGCTGATCGTGGGCGTCGTCCATACCGGCATCGCCTATGCGCTGTATTTCGGTTCCATGGACGATCTTCCTGCCCAGACGGTGGCGCTTCTCGGATACATTGACCCGGCCACGGCGATCCTGCTGTCGCTGATCGTCCTCTGGGAGCCCATGACGGCGCTGAGTGCCCTGGGGGCGGTCCTGATTCTGGGCGCCACCCTGGCGGGGGAGCTTGTAAATCCTGATCTGAAACAGAAAAACTCCGGATGACGGTGTCATCCGGAGTTTTTTGCCTGAATTATTCGCCGAAAGGCTTTACGCCCGCAACCGCGTCCTTCGGCAGGATGCGGATGTCGCCGTTGTCGATGTCGATGAGCACATACCGGTCGTTGCCCATGCCCAGCTCCTTCATGTAGGTGAGTTGGCGCAGGCCGTGGCGGGTGACGATCCGCTCCACCAGATCGTGGTGCTGCTCCTCGGTCATGGCAAAGATCAGGTCTACGCAGGCCTGGTCAATGGCCAGAATGTCCGTAGATGCCAGAATGCCCACGTTGGGCGTCACCACCGGTGCAGCGGCGCAGCCCTCGCAGTCGCAGCTGACGGACATGTTCCGCATCACATTTACATAGGTGATATGGCGGCCGAAGTAGTCGATGGTGGCCTTGGTGGATTCGGCGATGCGCTCCATCAGCTCCTCCTCGGCGATGGACCACATATTGTCGGAACCCACGGTGGTGTGGATCGCTTTTTTGCCGATGCGTCCGTCGGCGCAGCCGATGCCCAGGTTCTTGTTGGAACCGCCGAAGCCGCCCATGGCGTGGCCCTTGAAGTGGGTCAGCGCCACCAGAGAGTCGTAGGTGGGCAGCGTCTTGCCTACCGTCATCTCCGTGAACCACTTGCCGCCCTTCACGGGGAGGGTGGTGGTACCGTGCTCGTCCATGATGTCCACCGGGCAGAAGTCCCAGCCGTTGACCTTCAGGGTTTCCCGATGGAGCTCCGTGGTGTAGCGGTCTCCCTCGTAGTAGGTGTTCGTCTCCACAATGGTGGCCTCCGGCAATTCCTCTGCCAGGAAGTCCTTGACCCAGGCACTGGGGATGATGTTGGGGCCGTTCTTCTCGCCGGTGTGGAGCTTGACCGCCACCTTGCCGGTGATATTGGCGCTGACGCGCTCATAGGCTTTTTTCAGACCCTCCGGAGACAGGTCCCGGGTGAAATAGACGATGGATTCGTTGCCGGTGCGGGCTTCGTAGGGGATATACTTATCTCCGCCCTTGCCGGGGATGATTGCAGCCATGGGAATTACCTCCTTGTTTCATTCTGCTTTCAGTGTAACATAAAAGAAGGGTGTTTTGCAATATCGGGGTCAAAAAATGGTGGTTCAGCCATGTATTTTTCAAGCAAAGAGATGGTATTTTGCCGGAACGTGTGATATAATATATTGTCAAAAAAAGCTGAAAGATGGAGATGCGGTCCAGTGAAGAAGAAAACAAAGAGACGGGTGATCCTCGGCGCGGCGGCGGTCTGTGTTATCGCTGTGGTTTCCGGGGTTCTATTGTACGCCAATTCCTTCCGGAATTATGAATTGATTTACCCCAACGTCACCTGCGACGGCGTTCCGCTTGCCGGGATGACCTATGAAGAGGCGGAATCGGCCATTGCCGGGATCATAGACCAGAAGCAGTATCAGGTCACCGTGCGCCTGCCGGAGACAGATCCCTTTACGGTGGTCCCGGAGCAGACGGTGACGGAGCAGGTTCCTGGCACCGCACTGCAGGAGGCGTGGAACTGCGGACGGGAGGATTCCTCCTTCTTCGGCCCGCTGCTCTCCTATCTTGGAGCCGGACGCGGCAGACGGGATGTTCAGATCCGGTATGCGTTTTCCTATGATCCGGATTCGGTCAAAAATCAGATAGACTCTCTGAAGACCATGGTCACGGTGGAGCCCACCGACTGCACCGGCGATGTAGACCCGGACGCCCATACGGCTACGGTCACTCTGGGCGCAAAAGGCAAGACCATAGACGCGGACGCAGCGGCGGAAGAGGTGTGCCGGGCGCTGGACAGCGGGAATGACAAGGTGGAGCTTTCCTTTGAAGAGATCCCGCTGGAGGAGGGACAGGTGGAAACACTCCTGTCCGAACTGGCGGACGAGGGCTATGTGGAAGTGCGGGAACCCGACGTCACCTATGACGAGACCGCCCAGACCTCCGTCCTGGATATGGGCATGCCGGGATATGCGCTGGACGCCGATGCGCTGGAAGAGCAGGTGTTCCGAGCTTCCGACGCCGGGGAGGAGACCGTGACGGTCTCCCTGCAGGAAACGGATCCCCAGGAGTACAATCTGGATGGATTCTATCAGTGGCTCAAGCGGGATCCGGAGGGGGTTTATTACGCCGACGGAGAACTGTACGGCGGCACCCCTGGTTATGACTTTGACCTGGCCGCCGCGGAAAAGGCACAGGAGGAGGCAGGGTATGGCGATCAGGTGGAGATCCCCCTGACCGTGACCGATCCAATCGTTCCCATAGACTATGCCCGGACGGTGCTGTTCCGGGATCAGCTGGGCCGCGCCGACACCTACCACACCGGCGCCTACGCCCGGACCAACAACCTGATCCTGTCCTGCGAGGCGATCGACGGGACGATCCTCAACCCCGGGGAGGAGTTCTCCTTTAACGACGTGGTGGGAGAGCGCACCGCCTCCAAGGGCTATATGTCTGCTCTGGTCTATCTCAGCACCGGCAATGAGTCCCAGCTGGGTGGCGGCATCTGCCAGACCGCATCCACGCTGTATATGGCGGCGCTGAAGTCCGGCATGGAGATCACCGAGCGGGCAGAGCATATGTATACCGTTTCCTACTGCCCTCTGGGACTGGATGCCACCATCTACTGGGGCTATTCCGATCTCCGATTCATCAACACCTCCTGCATGCCGGTCAGAATCAATGCCAGCGTGTCCGACGGACAGGTGCATATGTCCATTTCCGGCACCAACTTTACCGGACATTATATTGAGCTGTCTTCGGAGCGGGTCTCCTCCAGCCCGATCGGATACCGGGCCTACCGGACCATCTACAATCCGGACGGAACGGAGTATTATACGGAGGACCTGGGCGTCAGCTATTATTCCACCCACTAATGTGAAAAAAGGTATTGACTTTAACGAATTGCCATGTTAAAATGAGCCAAACCGTTGAAGAAGCGTGAGTAATTTCTCCTCAGCTTTGCACAGAGAGCTGCCGGTGCTGGGAAGGCGGCGAAGGCCGGAGAGACGAATGGGCTTCCGAGGGCAACCGGAAAGGGCGCGAGCCTGAGTATGGGAGCCGGACCGATCCGCCGTCAAAGGGATCCGCATATGTCAGTATGCACAAAGTGGGCGCAGTTCATGCGTCAAGCCGGGTGGCACCGCAGGATGTTCCGATCCTGTCCCAGCAGATTCTCTGGGACAGGATCGTTTTTTGTCCCGACAACCAAACGGGCTTCGGCCCGAACCAGAAAGGAGCCTTTTCCATGGCAGACAAGAAAATTCCCTACAAGATCTACCTCGAAGAGTCGGAGATGCCTAAGGCATGGTACAATGTCCGGGCGGACATGAAGAACAAGCCGGCCCCGCTGCTCAATCCCGGCACCCACCAGCCCATGACCGCGGAGGAGCTTGGCGGCGTGTTCTGCGACGAGCTGGTGCAGCAGGAGCTGGACAACGAAAACGCCTACATTCCCATTCCCCAGGAGATCCAGGATTTCTACAAGATGTATCGTCCTTCCCCGCTGGTCCGGGCCTACTGCCTGGAGGAGAAGCTCCAGACCCCGGCGAAAATCTACTACAAATTCGAGGGCAACAACACCAGCGGTTCCCATAAGCTCAACTCCGCCATCGCCCAGGCCTACTACGCCAAGCAGCAGGGCCTCAAGGGCGTCACCACGGAGACTGGCGCCGGTCAGTGGGGCACTGCCCTGAGCATGGCCTGCTCCTATTTCGATCTGGACTGCAAGGTCTTTATGGTCAAGGTCAGCTATGAGCAGAAGCCCTTCCGCCGGGAGGTCATGCGGACCTACGGTGCCTCTGTGACGCCTTCTCCCTCCGACACCACGGACGTGGGCAAGAAGATCCTGGCGGAGCATCCGGGAACCACCGGCTCCCTAGGCTGCGCGATCTCCGAAGCGGTGGAGGTCGCTGTCAAGAACCCCGGCTACCGGTATGTGCTGGGAAGCGTGCTCAATCAGGTCCTCCTGCACCAGAGCGTGATCGGTCTGGAGACCAAGGCCGCGCTGGACAAATACGGCATCAAGCCGGATATCATTATCGGCTGTGCCGGCGGCGGCTCCAACCTGGGCGGACTGATCTCTCCCTTCATGGGCGAGAAGCTCCGGGGTGAGGCGGATTACCGCATCGTGGCAGTGGAGCCCGCGTCCTGCCCCAGCTTTACCCGGGGCGTCTACGCCTATGACTTCTGCGACACCGGAATGGTCTGCCCCCTGGCCAAGATGTACACCCTGGGCAGCGACTTCATCCCCTCGGCCAACCATGCCGGCGGCCTTAGATATCACGGCATGAGCCCGGTCCTGTCCCAGCTCTATGACGACGGCCTGATGGAGGCGATTTCCGTGCCCCAGACGGCGGTTTTTGAGGCGGCAGAGCAATTCGCCCGGGTGGAGGGCATCCTGCCCGCGCCGGAGAGTTCCCACGCCATCCGGGTGGCCATCGACGAGGCCATGAAGTGCAAGGAGACCGGCGAGGAGAAGACCATCGTCTTCGGTCTTACCGGCACCGGCTACTTCGATATGGTGGCCTATGAGAAGTTCCACGACGGTGAGATGGACGACTACATCCCCACTGACGAGGAACTGGCCCAGTACCGTGCCCGTCTGCCCAAGGTGGACTGATCCCAAGAATATAAAACCAGCCGGGACTGCATGGCAGTCCCGGCCTTTCGTATTCTGTTTATTCCACGGTGACGCTCTTGGCCAGATTTCTGGGCTTATCCACGTCCAGGCCCCGGGCCACGCTGGTGTAGTAGCCCAGCAGCTGCAGGGGGATCACGGACAGCGAGCCGATGAAGTGCTCATCCACCTTCGGGATATACACGGTGAAATCGCAGCTGTCCTCCACGGAATAGTGCCCATAGGAGGTCAGGCCCATCAGGAAGGCGCCCCGGGCCTTGCATTCGACCATATTGCTCACAGTCTTTTCGCACAGGTTGCTCTGGGTCAGCACACCGATGACCAGCGTGCCATCCTCGATCAGGCTGATGGTGCCATGCTTAAGCTCGCCGGCGGCGTAGGCCTCGGAGTGAATGTAGGAGATCTCCTTCATCTTCAGGCTGCCCTCCAGGCAGATGGCGTAGTCGATGCCACGGCCGATGAAGAAGATGTCGTGGGCGTTGGCAAACTTGGCGGCAAACCACTGCAGCCGCTCCTTGTCCTCCAGAACCCGTTCGATCTTTTCCGGGATGGTCAGAAGCTCCTCGATCAGCCGCTGGTATTCCGCCTCATCGATATGGCCCCGGACCCGGCCGAACTGGACCGCCAGTGAATAGGCGGCTGCCAGCTGGGCGCTGTACGCCTTGGTGGTGGCCACGGCGATCTCCGGACCTGCCAGGGTGTAAAATACGTTGTCCGCCTCCCGGGCAATGGAGGAGCCCACCACGTTGACGATGCCGAGAGTCTTGAGGCCCCGGGCTTTGGCTTCCCTCAGGGCGGCCAGAGAGTCCGCTGTTTCGCCGGACTGGGAGATGATCACTACCAGACCGTTGGGATCCAGCAGGGGATTGCGGTAGCGGAACTCGGAGGCCAGCTCCACGCGAACCGGGATCTTGGCCAGATCCTCGAAGACGTATTGAGCCGCCATGCCCACGTGCCATGCCGAGCCGCAGGCGACGATGTAGAGATTGGAGATCCCCCGGATCGTCTCTTCAGTCAGGCCTACGTCGCTGAGATCGATGGCCCCGTCCCGGATGACGCTGTTGAGAGTGTTGAGTACGGCGGTGGGCTGCTCGTGGATCTCTTTCATCATGAAATGCTCGTAGCCGCCCTTTTCCGCAGCCTCCGCATCCCATGTGATCTCCACGGCTTCCTTCTGTACCACGTCCCCGTCCAGATTGTAGAAGGTAGCCTCGCCGGGGGTCAGCCGGGCCATTTCCAGATTGTCGATGTAGTAAACAGACCGGGTGTATTTGAGGATCGCGGGAACGTCGGAGGCCACATAGCTCTCGCCATCCTTGATGCCGATGATCATGGGACTGTCCTTCCGGGCGGCGTAGATCTCGCCGGGGAAGTCCTTGAACATCAGCGCCAGCGCATAGGATCCGCGGATCCGCACCATGGCCTTGGCAATGGCGTCGATGGGGCCGACGTTGTATTTCTTGTAGTAGTAGTCGACCAGCTTCACCGCAACCTCGGTATCGGTCTGGCTGTAGAAGCTGTAGCCGTGCCGGATCAGCTTGGCCTTGAGTTCCTGGTAGTTCTCGATGATGCCGTTGTGGACGCCCACCACGTCGGACTCATCCTTAGTCATCCCATTGTCGCTGATGTTGCCACTGACATGGGGATGGGCATTGAGCTCGCTGGGTTCGCCGTGGGTGGCCCAACGGGTGTGTCCGATTCCGGTGGTGCCGCGGACTGCGTGCCCCGCGTCGGTCTTTTCCGAGAGCAGCTTCAGCCGGCCCTTGGACTTGACCACTCGGACTGGATGGTCGCCGTCCCGGACGGCGATGCCCGCCGAGTCGTATCCCCGATATTCCAGTTTGGAAAGGCCGTCGAGCAAAATGGGCGCGGCCTGATGTTTGCCGGTAAATCCTACGATTCCGCACATGATGAAAAACTCCTTCACGCAAATTAGCAGTATTGAGATGCCTCCGGAGAAGCCGAATATGTCATTTGTGTACTGCTATCATACTATAAGACAGGCCCAATAGTCAACCTTTGAACAGCTCGTCCACTGAAAAAAGTTGACATAATACAAGGCGGATGCGATTTCACGCATCCGCCTGTGAACGTGTTCTACAGTCCCAGCTTGACCCGGAGGATCCGGCGGAGGGAAGCGTCGATCCGCTCTTCCGGCAGCGTGCCGTCCGAGACGGCCTCCAGCACCGCGTCATACGCGGCCGAGAAGCTGCTGGGCATCAGGAGCAGGTCCACCCCTGCCTCCAGCGCCATGACGGCCGCCTCGCCGGATGTGTAGTTGTCGGCAATGGCGCCCATGTTCAGCGCGTCAGTGATGACCAGCCCGTCAAAGCCCATCTCATCCCGGAGGATCTCCGTGATCACGGTGCGGGATAGGCTGGCGGGACGCTCGCTGTCGGTCACCTCCGGCAGAGAAATGTGGCCGGCCATGATCATGGAGATGCCGTTTCCGATCCCGTCTGCGAAGGGAATCAGCTCCCGCCCGCGCAGGGTCTCCAGATCCGCGTCGCTTTCGGCGAAGCCCAGATGGGAATCCTTAGCAGTGTTTCCGTGTCCGGGGAAATGCTTGTATGAGGCCAGCACACCGTGGGCCTCCAAACCTTCTGTGAACGCGGCAGTCATGGCGGCGACGGTTTCCGGATCAGAGCTGAAGGCGCGGTATTTGACGACCCCGTTTTCCGGGTTGCTCAGTACGTCCGCCACCGGAGCGAAGTCCACGTTAAAGCCCAGATCGGAGAGGTATTTTCCCATCTCGTCGCCGATCTGTCTTGCCTCTTCGGGGTTGCCGGTCTCGCCCACGTCGGACATGTCCGGGTATTCCCGGGTGTCAAACCGGCCGGATCCACTGATCCGGGCCACCGTTCCGCCCTCTTCATCCACGCAGAGGAAGGGGACAAGACCGATGCGGTCAAGGCTGATCTCCCGCATATCTGAAAGCATCTCACGGGTCTGGGCTGCGTTTTCCAGATTATCTCCCATGTAGACAAGGCCGCCCACGGGGGTCTCCGCGAAGGATTCCCGGGTCAACTCGCCGGAGGCGGTCACGGTGCCGTCGAATCCGGTCAGGGCCTCCGGCGTCACCACGAAGAGCTGAGCCACTTTCTCCTCCAGCGTCATGCCGGAGAGCAACGCGTCGATCTCCGCCTCGTCCGGAGCCTTCTGCGGGGCGGCGGACGGTTCCTCCGGCTCCGCCGCGGAATCCGGGACAGGTTCCGGTTCCGGCTCTTCCGCAGAATCGGGAACAGGTTCCGGAACGGGTTCGGGAGCGGGAGTTTCAGACGGTTCCGGGGATGCGGGGAGCGCCGCGGCACCCCAGGTCTCCGCCGGAGCGGTTTCCGCTGCCGGCGGAGCGGCCTCCGACACTTCCGGAAGGAAGGGGAGTCCGCATCCCGAGCACAGGAGGCCGATAATCAGAATTAGTGTAATTAAGAAAGGTGTTTTCGTACGCATTCGGTCAGTCCTCATATTCGCAGATATAGCCGGTGTTGCCCAGGAAGTAGCTCAGGCCGGTGTCGTTGATCACGTCGTCCCGCTGGTCGTTCCAGGACCAGTAGTCCTGCACATACCAGAGCATCAGGTAGAACTCCGGGGTGCCGTCCTTGTCGTTGCGGGAGGGCTCACCGGGGAACCAGGCGGTATAGTCGAAGGGTTCGCCGGTGGTCCAGTGTCCAAAGGCCTGGTTATCCCGGACGGAGGTGTAGCCGCCGATCCAGAGATATTTGAGACCGGACTGGGTTGCCATTTCCGTCAGCAGGTCCATCTCTTCCTGAGATGTGATGGTGGCCAGATGTCCGCCATTGGCGATGCAGATGTTGTTCGCCTCCGACCAGCTGATGTCAGCGGCGATGATCTCATACCGGGAGGAGTGGGGTTTGACCGTCAGAGGAACGGCGGGCTGGAAGTCAGCGTGTTCCGCGCAGGCGCCGGTATCGGCGTCCTCCAGTACGCAGGAGATGGTCCGGAGGGCATAAGGGTCGGCGCCATCATCGGAGACGTATTCGATGCAGTACATATTCTTCTGATCCTTGTAGATCTCCTGCAGAACCTCGTCCATGCCGCCGATGCTCTGGATATCCCAGTAGTGGCCGCCGGTTTCCTCTGCCATCTGAGAGAGAATGGAGGAATCTGCGCCGCCAGTGCCGATCAGGTACAGGGGGATCCCCTTTTCCAGGGCGAGCTGGATGACCTCTGGGTAAGTGTGGGTGCTCTCGTTGTCATTGCCGTCGGTGAAGGCAATGACGCAGTTGGGGCCGATCCGGCTGCCGGCGTTGTTGATGCCGGTGACCAGGGCGTCATAGAGGGCCGTCATACCGTAGGGCGTCATGTTTGCGATGCCGTTGAGCAGATTGTCCATGTCGGAGGTATCCGAGCACATATACATGATGTAGCTGTCAAAGGAGATGATCTCCGCATGGTCGCCGGAGCCGTAGTCCATGCTGCGGATAAAGGTCTGAAGGATCTGCTGCATCTGCGCCATGTCGCCGCTCATGCTGTCGGACTTGTCCACGAGGATGTCAAAGCCGATCCCCTCGTTGCCCTCCAGCCGCTCCACACTGCGGATCGTCCGCTCGATCTCCTCGCCGCCCGCGATGGCTTCGGTGATGCCGGCAGTGGGCGAGGTCAGAAGGATGGGCTCCCCCGCAGTGTCTGTATAGTTCACATAGAGCTTGACATTGGGGTAATCTGACATGTCAGAGGCCACAATGGACAGGGAACCCTGCCTTGTGAGGTTGTCGTTGAGATGGTTGAGCAGGGACTGAAAATCCGTCCCCAAGGGCTCAGGTGAGGGGGAGGGAGACGGAACAGGGGAGGGCGGTGCCTCCGTAGCCGCCGCAGGAGCTTCGATGGTAGACGTCGCAGCGGGAGCAGAGGATTCACTTGCAGTCTCCCCGGCGGAATCTTCATCCGTCTGGGGACGGCTGTGGGTCTGGGCGGCAGCCTCCTCCCGATCCTCCAGGACGGCGGAGGTGCTGGTATCGGAGTCCCGGCGGGCGGATAACAGGAATATGGAGAGCGCTGCGATCAGCAGCACCGCTGCAACGGCGCCGAGGATGATAAACGGGGCCTTGCTGCGCTTCGGCTTTTGCGCCGGAACGGGCTCAGGACGCACCGGCTGCCGGACCGGAGGTACAGCTTCGGGTTTCGGGTCCCAGGCGGCCTGCTGTGCTGCTTTTTCCACCAACGCGTCTGGAAGCTTTTTGCCGCAGGTCGTGCAGAATTTTACATGGTCAGGCAGCTTGCTGCCGCAGCTTGGACAAAACATAACCTCTTCCTCCTGAAGTATGAGTGTTACTATTATTATAAAATAGTTGGCAGAAAAGTCAACAAATCTCAGCGAGATCCGCACCCTCAGACAAAAACGCCGCCGGAGTCGCCGGCGGCGTACAGGTTTAGGTTAGCGGCGAATCCCCTCCGTCAGATCCCGGATCACCTCTCCGGCGATCATCAGTCCGGCACACCCGGGGACGAAGGCGTTGGAACTGGGCGTCTGCCGGCGGCTGGTCGGTTCCTCCGGGTCCTCTTCCAACGGGACAAGGGCTTCCTCTATGGAGTACAGGCACTTGAGGCGGCGGATCCCCCGCTTCCGGCACTCCCTCCGCATGACCCGGGCCAGGGGACAGACGGAGGTCTGATAGATATCCGCGATTCGGAAGGCGAAGGGATCGAGCTTGTTGCCGGTTCCCATGGCGCTGATGATCGGAACCCCGGAAAGGCCGGCGTTCTGCGCTAGGGCGAGTTTGGCGGTGACGGTATCTACCGCGTCAACAATGTAGTCGTATTCCGTCAGATCGAAATCCTCCGCGTTTTCCGGCAGATAGAAGAGGGGATGTGTCCGGAGGATCAGATCTGGGTTGATGTTCATCAGACGCTGCCGTGCTGCGTCCACCTTCTGCATTCCCAGTGTGCTGTGAAGCGCGAAGATCTGCCGGTTCAGGTTGGAGAGACTGACGGTATCGTGGTCAATGAGGTCGATGGCGCCGATTCCGGACCGGACCAGCGCTTCGGCGGCATAGCCGCCCACGCCGCCGATCCCGAACACGGCAACTTTGCAAGACCTGAGGCGCTCCATGGCGGCGGGGCCGAGCATCCGCTGTGTTCTGGAAAACTGATTAGGCATGATCCTGCACCTTCCTGTTGAAATGAGTTCTCTGTCAGAGTATCGAAAGTTTTGTGTTTTGTCAATGAAAAAACGGCGGTACGCTTGACGGGGCGTCCGCTGGATGCTACCATCATGGCAATGGAAAAGGAGAGAAGAACATGGCGAACATTGTGGAAATATCAGATCTCAGTCTGCCGGAGCTTGACGTATATACACGGTTGACGGAGGCGCAGCTCCGATCCCGCCGGGATCCGTCCCGGGCGGTGCTGATCGCAGAAAGCACGAAGGTGATCGGGCACGCCCTTGACGCGGGACTCCAGCCAGTTTCCCTGCTCATGGAGCGGCGGCATATCCACGCGGACGCGGAGGAGCTGATCCGCCGCTGCGGGGAAGTGTCGGTGTATACGGGGGAACGGGAACTGCTGGCGTCCCTGACGGGGTATACGCTGACCAGAGGAGTCCTGTGCGCCATGAAGCGGCCTGCGCTTCCCGACCCGGAGGAGGTGTGCCGGGATGCCCGCCGTGTGGCGGTGCTGGAGGGAATCGTGGATCCCACCAATGTGGGGACCATCTTCCGGAGCGCGGCCGCCCTGGGGATGGATGCGGTCCTCGTTACGCCAACCTGCTGTGATCCCTTTCACCGCCGGGCGGTGCGGGTCAGCATGGGTACCGTGTTTCAGGTGCCATGGGCATGGATCGGGACCGCAAACGAAGAATGGCCGGAAGAGGGCCTTCGGAGACTGCGGGAACTGGGATTCGCCACCGCGGCTATGGCGCTGGATGACCGGGCGGTTTCCGTGGAGGATCCGGTCCTGGGGCAGGAGAAACGTCTGGCGCTGATTCTGGGGACTGAGGGAGACGGACTGGATCCGCGGACTGTGGCGGCCTGTGACTACACCGTGCGGATCCCTATGTCCCATGGGGTGGACTCGCTGAATGTGGCGGCGGCAGGCGCAGTCGCCTTTTGGGAGCTTCGGATCAGAGATCGGTGAGCAAACGGAGCAGTTCCTCCGGGGAAGAGACGATGGGCGCACCTCCGGCCTCCGTCAGCAGGGATCGTTCCCGGAAACCCCAGTCCACACTGACACAGGGGATGCCGGCGTTCCGGGCGGTTTCGATGTCTACTTCGGAGTCGCCGATATAGACGGCGTCCCCGGGGCTGCAGCGTAGATCCTTCAGGACTCGGAAGACCGGATCCGGTGCCGGCTTTTTCGGAATATCCGGCCGCTCTCCCAGGATCATGTCGAACTGGCCGGGATAGAAGTGCCCGCAGAGCGTCCGGACGGCATAATCCGCCTTGTTGGAGACTACGGCAGTCCGGAATCCCGCCCGGCGCAGCGCAGGAAGCAGCTCCGGAATTCCCGGATACGGCACCGTGAGATCGGCGCAGTGCCCGGCGTAATAAGCGGTGAAATCCTGATATACCCGTTCTGCGGCAGACGCAGACGTCCCCGCCGGGACGCTTCGCTCGATGAGTTTCCGGATCCCGTTTCCCACATCATGACGGACCTGGCTTAGCGTCCGGAGCGGAAAACCGCTGCACGAAAGCGCGTGGTTGACGCTCTGATGAAGATCCGCCAGCGTATCGAGGATTGTCCCGTCCAGATCAAAGATCGCAAGTTGTTTCGGCATGGAAGTCCCTCCTGTCATGGAACCTATTATAGTACGTTCCGGGAAATCTGCAATGGAAAACTTGTTTTTGCTAATTGGAAAAATATTACTGAAATTTTCGCTTTTTGCTGTTGCGGGAATTGATATCCTGTGTTAAAATAAGCGTATTGTTCTGACAAAGAAAGCATTTCGATAAACAGATAGAAAAGGATGTGTATATTTGAATGGCAAGTAGAAGACGGGTTAGACGGCGCGGTGCGGACTGGTTCATTGGCCGCCTGATGCTCGTGCTGTGCATCTTCGCGGCGTTTGTGTTTGCGGTCGCTGTGATTTCCTCAAAGCTTCTGCCGCTGAAGCTGCTGCTGCTGTTGGTTGCGGCGCTGCTGCTGCTGGTTTTGCTGGTTTTGCTGTTGACATGGAATCCGAGATACCGGGTGCGGTATATACTGGGCCTGATCCTTTCGCTGGTCGTGTGCGTGGTGTTTGCTGCAGGAACATTCTTCGTGTTCAAGGGCATCAGCACGGCGAAGAACGTGACCACTACGAAGGTGGAGACTGCTGCGGTGGGAATCTATGTGCCGATTGAGGACGCCAATGATTTTGCGTCGGTGGCAGCCAGCTATACCTACGGTATTCTGGCGGAGCAGGATCGGGAGAATACGGACGAGGCTATCGCGCAGATCAACAGCGAATTCGGCGTCTCCCTGAGTGTTCGAGCCTATGACGGTCTGCCCAGACTGGTGGACGGTCTGTTCAACCACGAAGTGGACGCCATCATCGTCAACAGCGCCTATATCGGACTCCTCGATGAAATGGAAGGCTATGAAGGCACATCCAGCAAGCTGCGGGAAGTCCATATGGCCAAGGTGGAACGGGAGGTCGAGGTCACGATGACGCCGGAAGGCGGGGAAGACGTACCGGAGGACCGGCTCACGGGTATGACGGATATCAACGCTGTTTCTGACGCCGCGGACACGCCGGACGGCCTGACCTTCACCATGCTCATCAGCGGAATCGACACCCGCGGAGAGCTGACGGACCGGAGCCGCAGCGACGTGAATATCATCGCTTCGGTGAATACGGCTACCAGGCAGGTGGCGCTGATTTCCACTCCGAGAGATTTCTATGTACCCCTTTCCATCTCCGGCGGCGCCCGGGACAAGCTGACCCATGCCGGTATCTACGGCGTGCAGGTCTCCATGGACACGCTGGCGA
This sequence comes from Oscillospiraceae bacterium, assembly GCA_017469795.1. Lineage (GTDB taxonomy): Bacteria > Bacillota > Clostridia > Oscillospirales > Oscillospiraceae > HGM13006. The sequence continues at coordinate 2,932 of JAFUFT010000041.1, read as the reverse complement.
TGCTCTACAACGTCAATGTGGACTACTATTTCCGGGTGAACTTCTGGGGCTTTGTGGATATCATCGACGCCCTGGGCGGCGTGGACGCCTATTCCGACTACTCCTTCAGCACGGATAATTACTCCTTCAGCGAAGGCTACAACTATATGAACGGCGATAAGGCCCTGGAGTTTGTCCGGGAACGCTATGCATTCGCTTCCGGCGACCGGCAGCGCGGCAAGAACCAGCTGGCCGTAATCAAGGCCTGCTTCAACAAGGCCCTGAGCCCGGATATGCTGATGAACTACACCGGCGTCCTCGATGCGGTGGAAGGCAGCTTTGAAACGAGCCTGCCCTATGACACCATCAGCGCCATTGTCCGGGATCAGCTGGACGATGGCGGTGATTGGAATATCGTCAGCTACAGTGTGGACGGATACGGCGACAGCCAGATCCCCTATTCCATGAGCCAGTACGCCTACGTCATGGTTCCCTATGAAGATACGGTGGAGAATGCCAAGAATATGATCTACCAGGTTTACACCGGCCAGACCGTGACCGAGCCCTGACCTTTGACAGCAAACAGCCCGCTTCCGTTTGGGGCGGCTATACAAGGAAGTAATCGATCTCATTTGCACGGTACAGTCTGTTTGCGGGCTGTACCGTGCCTTTCTTTTATGCGCTGGTTTTCCTACGTCTGGCATCCTCGTGGACCTTTGTTGACAGTTTCAGCAGTTCCTCCTGGGATGGCAGATCAAACTGACCGATGGCCGTGAAGTAGATGTCTACCTTTACGGTAATATGGCCGCTGGAGCGGTCGTTATTGTGGACCTCGATCCGCTGAATCAGTGTGTTTACGATCTCGGGCGTCAGTTGTTTTATCTCCGTGAATTGGTTCAGTCCCTTCATCAGCATATTGAGATCCACTCTGGCCTGATCCGCTTCATGAATCTTCTGCTCACACGCTGTGATCTCCTGCTCCAGTTGCTTCTGTTCTACCTCATATTTCGAAGATAGTTTGGAAAACCTCTCCGCCGTGAGACTGCCCAGAGCATGATCCTCATACAGCTTCTCGATAATCAAATCAATGTCTGAAATACGCTTCTTGTGTTGCTCGATGCTATGTTCCATTGCCCGGAGTTCCTTCTGTTGCACGCTGATATTCCGCTCCTTCAGGATCCCCAGGAATACAAGCTCATAGGACTGAACAAACTTGGACAGTTCGGAGATCGCCTGAAGAACGATCTTCTCCAGCACAACATTCCGGATGTAGTGGATCGTACACTTTCCTCTTCCAGATTTATAGTTCGCGCATCGAAAGAACTCCTGATTGGGTTTCAAGCTCTTCGCGGCGGCAAAGTGTAGTTTTGCACCGCAGTCCGGGCAGAACACCAACCCAGAAAAAAGACTGGTTCGACCAGTGGCAGTACGTCGGCGCTTATTGCTCCGAAGTTCCTGTACCCGAAGCCAGGTATCCTCATCAATGATCGCTTCCTGGGTATTGGGGATGATCTGGTATTCTTCCTCCGGTTTATAAATCGTTTTGTGGACCTTATAGCTGATGGTGGTGGATTTGAAATTAACCGTGCAGCCGGTGTACTGACGATTGCACAGGATTCTTGCGACGGTATCCGGACTCCATACATAGGGGTGGGGTCTGCAGGGGGCAAATGGCTCCCTTTCCGTCCCATGGCCAGCTTGTAGGCGGTGGGACACATAATCCGCTCATCCTCCAGTTGGTTGGCAATCTGCATAGGTCCCTTACCTGCCATGCAGAGAGCGAAGATCTTCCTCACCACCTCCGCCGCGGGTCCATCTATGTGCCAGATCTCATGGTTATCAGGATCCCGTACATATCCGTAGGGAACAGAAGGACTGATCCGCTTTCCGTTCGCCGCCTTCATGGCCCAGACGGCCCGGATCTTCTTGCTGGTCTGGGCGGCGTACCACTCATTGAAGATGTTGTGGAAGGGCATCATTTCGGTTCCGGTGCCCTCCAGGGTATTCACGTTCTCCTGAATGGCGATGAACTTCACGCCTAAGGTGGGATAAACCACCTCCAGGTAGCGGCCCACCTCCAGATAGTTTCTGCCGAAGCGGGAGAGGTCTGCCTGTGTCAAGTAGAGACTAAAAAAATTTGGAACTTTTTTTGAGAAGCTGAGGAGCCGCAGAGATTAACCCTGCGGCTCTTGCCAGTTCCTCTTTCTTCGTTCCAATGCGATCTTTGCTACCCTGTCGAAGCTTTCTTCACTTTCAGGATCATATTTCTCCGGATAGTTATTATTCTTTGCTGGATACCGATACCGCCATGCATCATACAAGTCTATTGCTGGTACGGGTTCTCTCTTCAAAGTGCTTTTGAGCATCCAGCATAGCATTCTATAAAACACTCCAGATGAGGTCTCTGACTGGTTGAATACCAGATGGATAGATTCATCATGGATCTCCAGCTCAAAGTTCAGTCTGTCCTCAAGTGCGAACAGAACGTGCATGGTCTGGTTCATCGTCCAATCCGGCACCATCAATGCCATCGGTGAGATGCTGAATACAGCTGCCATCCGATCAATGGTATCCTGTCCCGGCGTTCTTTCCCTGCTTTCATACTGAGCGATTCTGATATCCGCTGTGTTCTCTGAAAAGCCTATTGCCAATCCCAGCTCCTTCTGAGTCATCCCCAGCATTTTCCTAAAGAAGCGGATGCGCTCAGAATATGTCCAACGGATTGAAGCATTGTTTGTGTTCTCCATGTCGTACCTCCAATAAATAGCGCCATGCAACGGTAAAGAAGCATGGCGTATGGTTTATATGACTTTTATCCTGGCCGTAAGATTCGCAATCAATACGGATGCAGTAATGCCTATAATTACAGCAGCAAGAAACGCCCAGGCAGGACTACAGCTCATCAGCGTGTTGGCGTATCCGGCAGGCATAAGCCACCCATCAGATTTGTTTG
>JAFUFT010000003.1 GCA_017469795.1 Oscillospiraceae bacterium | reverse complement strand
AACCTGCTCCAGTGCCGGGCTGCTCCCGGCATGGCAACGACAGTCGGAACATAATGGTACTCCCGTCCAGCCACAGATTCAAGCAATGGGGGCGGCTCTGTCAGAACGGCAGAGGGGTGAAAGTCCCGTGAAGCAGATAGCAGTCTGCTGCTTAGCGATTTCCCAGATGTAATATCCGCACACGGGGTGTCGAGGACAAATAGTGTGCTTTATCCGCTCAGCTATTATCAACGACGATGGTAGCACTACTGATGTTCGGGTCCGGCTGAAATCGCCAAATAGCGGCCAGTTGAAATCGCCAATCCGAGGCCAAAGAGAATCGCCAACAGCCCAGATTTGCGTTGCGTGTTACTTACTTACCTTAAAGGCTCAGATGGTTTCACCGACATATCATCAGCAGTTTGCACCCGGCTGGTTTGCAGGGCAAAGGTTTCCAGCTTCTTGCCCCGGAAACTCTCGCCCTTCAGGTTGAATACAATCGCTTCATCAAAGATTCGGTCGAGAGCACAGAGCAGCGCATCATCTTCGTTGAAATTAGCGCGCCAGTTCACCGGATTTTTGTTGCTGGTAAAGACGATATTGTAGTTTCCTTCTTTGTTGTACCGCCGGTCAATCAGATCAAAGAACAGCCGTGTGTTCTCTTTGTCGAATTCACAGTGGCCAACCTCATCAATTATCAGACAGGATGGCCGCACCAGACTGTTGAGAACAGAGGCTTCCTTTCCGGCTCTCCTGGCGGCTATAAATTTGTCCCGGAGCTCAGACATCTTAATGAAATAAGTCTTCATCCCCCGCTGGCAGCATGCATAGCCAAACGCCTGAGCCAGATGGGTTTTTCCGGTACCGGCCGGACCAATAAAGGCTATGTTTTGGTGGGCATAGATTGCTGACATGGTCGGCAGCGCTTTCAGCCGCTGTGTGTCTTTTCCCTTAATCACGGAGAAGTCAAAGTTCTCAAAGGTTCTGGGTGCTTTCAGCGGCAGCCGGCTCAGTCGCAGCAGTGTCTGGATCGTGGTTTCGGTTTTCTTTTTCCCGAGATAGGAAAACACCTTGGCGATATCCTCTACGGATTGGACAGAAAGTCCATGCTCCTGTACAAAGCAAGCAAACTCATCCGAGGATAGATCCAGCTTCAACAGCTTGGCGTTTTTCTCCATGACCTCATACACGTTTTCAGTCATCCCAGTCCACCTCCTTATCAAAGTCGAACTTGTCAAAGGAAATGTTTACCTTGGGAGGCTCCAGCTGCCGGATCGATGTCTGGACCGGTGCAGTCGGGAACTCCTCCGGCTGGTCCACATATTGGTCCTGGCAGAACCGGTCCTTGTAGCTCCAGGTCACTTCATGCGTCGCCAGAAGCCGTTTGAGGTCCAATGAGTAGATATAGAGGGTATCCTTACTGCGCATGACCCTGGCCATGGACTGAGCATAATGATACGGGACGCCGAAGCGCCTCCCCTCGTAATTTACAAATCCGTCGAAAGATATCTTCCGTACCGGCGCCAAATAGGATTGAATTGCGGTGTTTGCCGGTAATGTGCCCAGGTGCTCTCGGCAGGATGTAAAATGAACCTGCTGCGGCACACAATCTATTGCTTTGTGGTAGACGCCATTCTGCTCATTGCACCATCCCAAGGCGGCCTGGTTTAGATCTGTTACGTTCCAGAAGGTCCTGCCTGCCAGAAAATTGTCCTTCACAAAGCGTACCAGACGCTCCACCTTTCCCTTGGTAAAAGGATGCCGGGGCTTGCAGAGCTTTGTCTGGAATCCAACGGCGGCCATGAATGCCTCATATTCTTTGTTCCACAGAGGATGCCCTTCCAGATCCCGGCCGTTCACAACACTGCGCATATTGTCGGTCAGCACCGTTTGCGGGACCCCCATATATTCAAAGGCATGAAGCATACCGATGAACAGGTTTTCCTGCTTGGCGTTAGGGAAGAACTCCACATACCGCTCTCCGCAATGGTGGCAGATCATTGCAAAGCACGCTGCTCTGTATGTTCCGCCAATATAATCATGGACCTTGGTAAAGCCCCAGTCCATCTGGTAAACCTGGCCCGGCCCAGTGCTATACCGGAGACCGCGGCTGCCCTGGGGTGCAACCAACTGCCGCTTGGCCGGGACGAGATCTTTGTGGCTTCGGATGTATCGCTTTACGCTGGTTTGGCTGCCACGATAGCCCGCCTCCTGCAATCGGCGGAAGCACACTGCGGAGTTCTGCACACCTTGCCTGAGAAGGCTATCCAGCATGCCGGTATATCCGCTGAGAACGGTAGCGGCAGCGGTATGTCCCATCAGGCCATGTGGCTTGAACACAAATCCGTTCTCTTTCAAGCGCCGCAGTTTCGCCCTGGAGATCCCGGTACGGCGTTGCAGTTCAGCGAGATTGATCTTTGACAGGTCAAAACTCTCGCCCTGCTCTTGCTTTATTTCTGCTATGGCCTGTGCTATAATGGGATCAAGGCCATTTCCAATTGGTTTGTTCATAATCCTCCTTTACACTGGGCTGTTGGCACTTTCCAGTATACAGGAATGAACATCCATTTGGAATGGCTTTTCTATTTGGCCTGACTTTGGCGGTTTCTGCTGGCCGCTTTAGGGTGATTTCTGCCGGCCGCCAACACTGATCAAATTGGTAGTAGCTGAGCGATACATAAGCTGCGGCTTATATTCAGTAGAAATATGAGGTGTGAGATGAATTACCCTACCTTTTGGCGCGGAGACGTTTATTATGCAGATTTAGGTGAAAACTGCGGTTCCGTGCAATCCGGATTCAGACCGGTCATCATAATCCAAAATAATAAGGGGAACCAGAACGGTCCCACCCTAGTAGTTATTCCAACGTCAACCGAGATAAAGAAAGCGTGGCTGCCGGTTCATGTTTTCCTTTCTACTGCTTCAGGCATTGATGAAAACTCTATCGCCATGTGTGAACAGGTCACAACGATTGCCAAATCTCAAGTCGGTCCATATATGTGTAGTCTCTCTGAAACCGACCTGGATCGCATCAATCGAGCTCTACTGATCAGCCTGGGTGTTCCGTCAAGGTATTATTCGACTGACCGGCAGGGAGATGATGAAATGATCATTACGCTATGCCATGAACATCTAAAGCCTTTTTTTCATAACAGATCATACAGAGTTCAGCGGTTAGATTATTTGCAAACCAAAGAGCAGTGTGTGTGCTGCGATAAGATGGGATACGATTATCGGATCACCACCATAAATCGCCAAATGCAAAAAACAACAATAGGAGGTTGACCCCATGGAGAAACTGTTGGTAACAAGAAAAGATGCTGCACAGATGCTGAGCATCAGCGTGGATAAACTGGATGAACTGCAACAGCATCAGAAGATTCGATGCATCCACATCGGTGTTCGCTGCTACTATAGCATGGATGAGCTTCGAGCGTTTGTCCATAGAATTGGAAAACGGCCTTAACAGAGAAAGCTGAGATAACATGATGCAGAATAATGTAGCCACTGATGCAAGGGAGCTTCCGTTGATGCTGACGATCATGGATATTGCGGAACTCCTCCGGGTCAGCAAAAACACAGCATATAATTTTGTGAAGACCGGGACGGTCCCTTCTATTAAGGTAGGTCATCAGATTCGAGTATATCGGGATGATATGCTCCACTATATCCAAGCTTCTTCACAAACTTGATTTATTCCTCCAACCACTGCTATACTCAAGCTATACTAACAGATGCTCTTTGTTGAGTAACCAGTGGTTGGAGGTGAAGAATAATACTCGGAAGGAGCTGCTATATGGAACCCAAGAAAAGATGGAACCGGTGGCAAATCACATATCGGATTCCGGGATATGATAAACTTTATTCAGAACACTTTGACACCATCGAAGAAGCAAATATACGAATTGCAGAAATTGAGTACAAACGTCCAAGAGGGCTATTGAAGCCACCAGAGAGAGTGCAAAAATCAAGGTTCATTTCTGTTGGCGATTTCCTTGACGAATATGTGTCCCGCTATGGCGTACTCCATTGGGGCGATTCCTATTACAGTGTTTCCGTCCACAGGATCAACGATTATATCAAACCTGGTATTGGCCATATGCTTCTGAAAGATGTAACAACAAGGGATCTTGATGAGTTTTACTCGACCCTACTTGAAACCCCCGCTGTTATTCTTCCAGGCCATAAGGATACTACCAAAACGGTTTCTTATAGCGTGATCGACAAGATCAACGATCTGATCCGCTCGGCAATGACGCAGGCCATCAAGTGGGGATATATCTCCTTTAATCCTGCAATCGCGGCCACTATTCCCAAAGGACCATCCAAGCCCCGCGAGGTATGGAGTCCGGAAGATGCAAAGCGTGCTTTAAGCGTTTGCACCGATCAGAATCTGAAAGTTGCAATGCTTCTAGCCATCGGTTGTTCTCTTCGTGTTGGTGAGATCCTGGGTCTCCAATGGGAGAACGTACATATCTCTGAAACCAGTTTGCAAGACAATTCTTCGGTATTGGACGTCAAACAGGAATTGAAGAGATGTGATAAAACTACTTTGAAGGTGCTTGAGGAGAAGAAACGGTCCAACGTCTATTTTACATTTCCGGAGACCAAACCGAACTGTAGAACATCGCTGGTCTTAAAATCCCCCAAAACTGAAAGCAGTGTCCGTAGCGTATATATTCCAAACACCGTAGCAACCGCATTGCGGGACCTTAAAAAGCAGCAAGAGAGACGTATCCAGGAACTTCATGGCCTGTATCAGAATTATGATATGGTAATTGCTCAAGCTGACGGTAGACCTACGGAGGAACGGCTGATTGCCAGGGCTTTGAAGCTGTTGGAACAGGAGAATAATCTCCCGGAAGTTGTATTTCATTCTCTCCGGCATCTGAGCACCTCCATGAAGCTCCAAGTCAGCGGTGGTGATATTAAGGCCGTACAGGGAGATACAGGCCACTCCCAGGCATCGATGGTCACAAACGTGTACGCACACACTTTTGATGAGAATCGCAAGCGGATCGCTGATCGGATGGAATCTTCATTCTTTGAAGCAACTGTTCCCGAGAAGAGGGATGCGAATCCGGAACGCGATCAGATTCTCAGCCTGCTCGCCGAAAAGCCGGAACTGGCGGCACTGATTTTGGCCATGGCGAAATAACCCAGTCAATCACAAGAAAACACAGGGAATCACGTCCAATACCATCTAATTTGTTAGAGGTTTGTTAGAGGTTTTCGGAAAATCTCAGATTATGTAAATAAAATATAAAGAAAAAGTTCCGGGATTCACCTGAAACTGGTTGAATCCCGGAACTTTTCTGGAGCTGCTAGCCAGATTTGAACTGGCGACCTCATCCTTACCAAGGATGCGCTCTACCGACTGAGCTATAGCAGCACGAACAGCTTGATTATTATATCATGCTGCTCTGATTTGTCAACAGTTTTTTTCAAAAAGCGCCCTTCTCCTCCGATCCGGCTTTGCGGAACTGTCAGGACGCAGTCAATTCTTTGGATTCCAGCAGCTTCCTCTCCCGCCATTTTCCACTGTAGAAGTAGATACCTGCAATGATGGCAGACAGGGTCGGCGCCAGTCCCATGGCCAGATAGACCCCCGTCAGTCCCATTCCGAACACCTGTGTCAGCAGCAGGCTCAGCACCACCCGGACCACCACGCCGTCGAGCACATGGCAGAACATGGAGAACGTGGTGAATCCCACCGCCGTGGAGATCGCCACATAGATGAAGAAGAATGCTGAAGGGAATGCCATCAGGCTCAAATACCGCAGGCAGCGAATCGATTCCTCCAGTGCCGCGGGATCCCGGTTGAAGAGCTTCACCAGCGGTCCGGGGATTGCCTGAATGATGCAGAACATCACCACGGCAACCGTCAGGGCGCACCGAACGCCCACCCGGATTGTCTGCCCGGCCCGGTCCGGTTTCCCGGCACCGATATTCTGACCGCACATGGTTCCCACGCCGGTGGACAGGGCTGAGATCCCGACCTGGCTCAGGTTTACCACCTTGCTTCCCACCGCCACGGCGGAAGCCGCGATCACACCGTATCCGTTGATGATGGAGTTGACGAACACAAAGCTCAGGTCGATAAACAGGTATTGAAAGGAGGACGGCACACCGATCTTCAGCACCATCTTTGCCGTGGGGCGGTGGATCCGGTACTGCTTCGGGTCCAGGGTCAGCATGCCCGGCTGGCGCTTCTTCAGATACAGGAACGCCCAGACCAGTGCAAACAGTTCCGATATCTCCGTGGCCAGCGCCGCGCCTGCCGCGCCCCAGGGAATCACCGCCACGAACAGCAGATCCAGGATCACGTTGGCAACAGACGCCACCGCCGAGAAGTAAAGGGGCCGTTTGGAGTCCCCCATGCCCCGCAGGAACGAGGTGATGGAGTGATAGCCAAATGAGATCAGGAAGCAGGACGCCCGGATCATCAGATAGCCGAAGGCTTCCGATCTGGCCTCCTCCGGAATATGGATCAGATTCAGGATGGGCTGGATAAACAGGCACACCAGCAGCGTGATGATCACCGCCATAATGGTGCTGATGGACAGGGACGTACCCACCGTGCGGTGGATCCCCTCGTCGTTCTTTGCCCCGCAATACTGGGCGATGAGCACTGCGCCGCCGGCGCTGGCGCCCAGGCCGATATTGCTGGCGGCGTTGCAGATATAGCTGACGTTGTTGACCGCGGCCAGTCCCGCCGAGCCGACAAACTGACCCACGATGATGGTATCCACGGTACTGTACAGGGTCTGCAGCACACTTGACGCCAAAAACGGCAGGGAAAAACGCAGCAGTCCGCTGGTGATGGGACAGGTGGTCAAATCCAGCGTTCCCTCGTTGGTTGACATAATTCTTTTCCTCCCGAGTTCATACAAAAAGAAGCGCCAGGAAACAGGCGCATTGATATCATACTTCGAAATCCTATGAATTGCAACTGTTTCTTTGGATGCCAATCCTTTCCGCGCACCTTTTTCCAGTCAACATTTTCTTGCACAACGGGGCATTTGGGAGTATACTCATACGAGAAAGGTGTGACAATCCAATGGACTATCAAAAGCTGTACCGTGAAAAACTGACCACCGCCGAGGAGGCTGTCAAGGTGGTGGAGTCCGGGGACTGGGTGGACTACGGCTGGTGCGCCAACACGGCGCGCAGTCTGGACAAGGCCCTGGCCGCCCGCTATCCGGAGCTGACCGACGTGAAGGTCCGGGGCGGCGTGATCTTTGAAACGCCCGCCATCTGCTCTGTTCCGGACTTTCAGGAGCACTTTGTCTGGAACTCCTGGCACATGTCTGGCGCGGACCGGAAGCTGGCCGCCCAGGGCCTGGCCTGGTATATTCCCATGCGCTACTCTGAACTGCCCCGGTATTATCGGGAAAACGCCGCGCCCATCAAGGCCGCTATGTTCCAGGTTGCACCCATGGACAACTTCGGCAACTTCAACTTCGGCCCCAACGCCTCCCACATGAAGGCGCTGTGTGAATCGGCGGAATACGTGATCGTCGAGGTCAACGAGAATATGCCCCGGTGTCTCGGCGGCTGGGACGAGTGCATCAATATTCAGGACGTTTCCTTCGTCGTGGAGGGCGGCAATCCGCCCATGTGGGAGTTGGGAAGCTCCGTTCCCTCCGCAGTGGATCAGGCGGTGGCCGATCTGATCCTGCCGGAGATCCCGGACGGCGCCTGTCTCCAGCTGGGAATCGGCGGCATGCCAAACGCCGTCGGCGCCACCATTGCCCGCTCCGATCTGAAGGATCTGGGCGTCCACACCGAGATGTTCGTAGACGCCTTCGTGGATATGGCTCTGGCCGGCAAGATCACCGGCGCAAAGAAGAATCTGGATCGGGGCCGCATGACCTACGCCTTCGGCGCGGGGACAAAGAAGCTCTACGATTTCCTCCACAACAATCCGGCGTGTATGACCGCTCCCGTGGACTACGTCAATGACGCGCGGACCATCTCCCAGCTGGACAACTTCATCTCCATCAATAACGCGGTGGACCTGGATCTGTTCGGTCAGGTGAACGCCGAATCCGCCGGGACCAAACACATCTCCGGCGCCGGCGGCCAGCTGGATTTCGTTCTGGGGGCCTATCTCTCCAAGGGCGGCAAGAGCTTCATCTGCTGTTCCTCCACCGTCAAGGCCAAGGACGGCACCGTGTCCTCCCGGATCCGCCCCACCCTGTCCGGCGGTTCCATCGTCACCGACACCCGGGCAAACATCCACTATCTTGTCACCGAATACGGCATGGTGAATCTCAAGGGCATCTCCACCTGGGAAAAGGCGGAACGAATCATTTCCGTCTGCCATCCGGACTTCCGGGATGAACTGGCCGCCGAGGCCGAAAAGATGCACATCTGGAGAAGAAGTAACAAGCGGTGATCCAAAGCGCCGGAAGCGGAAGCTTCCGGCGCTCTTTTCCATCCGGCCCGCTCCCCGACGTTCCCCGGATTGTAAACGAAAAGTATCCCCCATCCCGGCAGAACTTCTTGACATTCTCCTGAAATCCAAGTATCATAATAAGGTGAAATAATGTGGTCACTGTGTGCCCACGAATATACGGAAAGGAATGATACCATTGGCAAAGTCAAAAGTTACCACCGTTGAAGAAGCCATTGCGAAGTATTGTCATGACGGCATGAGCGTCCTGCTTCCCGGTTTCGTCAACGTTGGCGTCTCTGAAGTCCTGATCGAAGGCCTGATCGCTGCCGGCATCAAGGACATCAGCGTCATCTCCAACAACACCTCCGTTCCCCACCGCGGCATCGGCAAGCTGGTTGACGCGGGCGTCATCAAGGCCATCACCTGCTCCCATATCGGCAACAATGCCGTGACCGTGCAGAAGGTGGTTGACGGCGAGATCAACCTGACCTTCGTACCCCAGGGCTCCCTGTGCGAGAAGGTCCGTGCCGGCGGCGCCGGCATCGGCGGCGTTCTGACCCCCACCGGCCTGTACACCCCCATGATGGACGGCAAGCAGGTCGTGGAATGGGACGAAGAGGCCGGCAAGTTCAAGTTCCTCGAGGGCGAGATCGTTCCCGACGCCAGCAAGAAGCGCTTCATTCTGGAGCTGCCTCTGCATGCTGACGTGTGCTTTGTCCATGCCTGGAAGGCGGACAAGATGGGCAACGTGGTCTATCGCCGTACCTCCCGCAACTTCAACGAGGCTTTTGCCACCGCAGGCGATCATGTCATCGTCGAGGCGGAGCAGATCGTTGAGATCGGCGAGCTGGATCCGGATGAGATCATGACTCCCGGCTTTGTCGTAGACGCAGTGGTCCAGGGCCGCGCCCTGACCGAGGCTTAATAGGAGGTGCGCTGAAATGACCAGAGAAGAAGCTATGCAGCTCAAGGGTAAGGACCTGATCGCTTACCGTACCGCCCGTCTGTTCCAGGACGGCGACGTTGTAAACCTGGGCATCGGCATGCCCACCAAGTGCCTGGACTATCTGCCCGACGGCGTGGATGTCTGGGTTGACTCCGAGAACGGCGTTGTTGGCCTCACCGGTGCTCCCGCTGAGGGCGAGTGGACCGATCCCAACGTGGTCGACGCCGGCGGCAAGGTCAGCAAGCTCCGCGTGGGCGGCGCCTGCTTTGATTCCTTCCGTTCCTTCGGCTTCATCCGCGGCGGCCACATCGACTGCACCGTGCTCGGCGCTTACGAGGTCGACGCTGAGGGCAACCTGGCCAACTGGATGATTCCCGGCAAGACTGCCGCGGGCATGGGCGGCGCCATGGACCTGGTGACCGGCTCCAAGATCACCGTTGTCATGACCACCCAGACCGACAAAGCTGGCAACCCCAAGATCGTGCAGAAGACTGAGATGCCCCTGACCGGCTATCACTGCATCGACTATATCGTCACCGAGATGGGCTGCTTCGCCGTGACTCCCGAGGGCCTCAAGCTCTGGGAGGTCGCTCCCGGCGTGACCCCGGAAGAGGTCCAGGCCAAGACCGGTGCCAAGCTCATCATTCCCGAGAATGTGGGCAGCATGATCAAGGACTATTGATCCAAAACCACGGAAGACCGGTGCAGGAAACTGCACCGGTCTTTTTTTATTCTTTTGCAGGCGGATACTCTCCGCAGAGCAGCCGGTAGGGCAGCTCGTCCTCCTCGATCTCCGGGAACCGGCCCACCGGCGGGTTGAAGCGGTTGTCGGCGTTGTCGTCATTACACTGGCTGACTTCCCCCAACAGCACCGGTCCAGTCCCGGGTTCCACCGTAAAATCGTGGTAGAGTCGCTGCGGGATATGGATGCTTTCGCCTGGGGTCAGACGGACCCGGGTGCCCGCCGGCACTTGCCATCGTTTGCCGTCCGTATAGACCGTCACCGGTGTTTTCAGGTCTATCTCCTCATCCGGACGCGCGTTGTACACCCGGATCAGGACGTTGCCGCCGCCCCGGTTGATGATGTCCTCCGTCTTGAACCAATGAAAGTGGTTCGGTGCATACTGCCCTTCCCGGAGGTAGAGCAGCTTCTCCGCATAGACCTTCGGGTATTTGTCCGGCATGCTCCGGTTTCCGTTCCGGAGGGTGATCAGGGAGAATCCGATCCGATCGAAGTCCCCCAGTCCGTAATCCGTGATATCCCATCCAAGCATACATTCCCGGATTTCGTCATACTCGTGTCCCAGCGTCTGCCACTGTTCCGGCGTAAAGCTGCAGAAGGGCGGCAGGGAGATCCGGTATTCCCGGAGCATCTGCTCCATCTCCCGCAGTGCGGCATTGATCCTGCTTCGCTTCATAGATACCTCCGATCTCTCATGCTTCGCCCGGCTCCTCCGTGCCTCTGATCCGCGCAAGAATAAGACCCAGGGCCCAGCTCAGCACCGTATAGCCTGCCAGATACAGGATAAATTCGCCGCTGCGGATCCCGTACAGGTACAGGAACGTGGGCAGCAGGACCTGTACCATCCGGAAGCGGCGGACATTGAGAAAGATCGGGCAGAGGGCAAGTCCCGCCAGCAGCACCAGCGGCAGGGCTGCGCCGAGCCGCCGCGGCTTTCCAAGAATGTTCCGCAGCACCTCCGCGAACCCGGCACAGGCCGTGCAGTAGAGCGCCATGGAGCCCAGCTCCCGGGGCCATGAGGACACAAGCCCCGACAGTCCCAGCGCCGCCAGCACCGCAACCGCCAGATCCAGCGTCAGGATCAGATGGCAGAGGAACGGCAGCAAAAACCGTTTCCGCCTTCGCATCCAGACGAAGGCCTCCGCCTCCTGAGCAAAATACATGGCCGACACCAGCGCCCCCACCAGAATCAGGAGAGCCAGGATCCCGCGGACCGGCGTCACAAGAAAGCTGCTTTCCATGGGGTCCACCGGAGATCCGTCGCTGTAGGCGAATTCAATGAACCGGCTGTTCCGCTGAATGATCCCGTAGTATTTCCGGATCTCCTCCTCGGAACGCTCCTGCAGTTCGGACTCTGCGAACCCCGCAAACAGAGCATAGCTCAGATCCGGGTAGAGGGCGGCGAACAGCTTCTCCCGGGACAGCTGCAGCAGTACGTTGTCCTCCTGAACCACCATGGTCACAAGAGGAACCGCTTCTCCGGCGGACAGACGGTCAAACCGCTCCTCCAGATCCGCCGGCAGCAGCCACGCGCCGTCCGCCCGCCCGGTTTCCACCAATGTCCTGGCCTCATCGGCGCTCTCACAGAGTACCGTCTCCAGCACGCTTTCCCGTTCCGTCAGCCGCTGGGCAACCTGCCGGGCCGCCGGACTCTGAGGTTCCTCCAGTCCCACCGCGATCCGAACCACGCCGCCATTTCGGGAGGCGGCCAGCGTCAGCACCAGCACCAGAACGGGCACCGCCAGCAGGACCGCCCAAAAACCGGGCCGTTTCAGCAGCCGCTTATTGAGCAGTCCCCACCAGCACAGCAGTGATCTGAAATGAAGCACAGTCTCCCTCCTATTCCGCCAGACGGTGTTTCCGGATCCCGGCGGAAAGTGCCAGGAACACCAGACCATATCCTGCCAGGCCCAAAAGCAGCCATCCGCCGGACTGTCCGCTCAGCGCCGCACTGAGGTACTGCCTCGCAAGTCCCGCCGGCAGGATGTTTCCGATCTGCTGGAGCAGCTCCGGGAAAAAACCCACTGGATACAGGCATCCGCACACATATCCCAGGGACACCGCGGCAAGGAATTGCAGCAGCACTCCCTGCAGCATCCCGTTGGCGCATTCGTAGAGCAGGATTTGCAGTGCGCCAAGGGCCATCCCCACGGGAACTGCCCGAAGCAGAAATCCGCTTTCCAGCAGTCTTGCCGGAATATCTCCGCCCAGATCCAGTCCCCGGAGAATCAGCAGCAGAATCAAACACAAGCACAGCACCGTGGACAGCATCAGGCACAGATAGGACAGATACTCTGCCAGGATCTGGCGCAGGGAACCCAGGCCCCGGCATTTCAGCAGGCGTCCCAGCTCCATGTCCTGCCCCGCGAAGACCGGACTGGCCGAAACGCCCCACAGAAGGAGGAACATCACAAAGAAGCTGCACAGGAAATACTCCGAAAGGCTCAGGCCGTCGCCGATCCCGAGGATCTCCACCTGCAGCAGCTCGTCCCGCCGGAGGATCTGCTCCAGGAACCGCATGGCCAACACGTCGCCTGCGCTGCCCTCCTCCAGCATGACGCCGTGATCCCGGGCATACTGCTCCGCGCCGTAGACTGCATCCTCCGACACGGACAGCAGCTCCGAGACGGAGGCAATCACTTCGTCGGTCAGCGCCGTTCCCACGCCCTGAGCGCCCGGCGCAGTCACATAGGTCAGCGGCTGAAAGGATCCCCGGTAAACATCCTCCACAAAATGCTCCGGGATCTTCACGTATCCGTTGAGTTTCCCTGCCCGAAGCTGGCTTTTTGCCTCTGATTCCTCTGAGAACTGGACAAACTCAATGGAGAAGCGGCTGGAATCCAGATTCCGAAGGGCGAACATTCCCATCCGCAGAATACTGTCCTCAAAGTCTCCCACGACGCCGATCTCAACCCGCTGAGCTCCCGCCTCGTCCTGGCGGACCAGGGACACGCCGAACCATCCGATCCCCGTCATCAGCAGCGCCGCCACCAGCAGCAACGGCAGGAACAGCTTTCCCACCCGCTGCAGCCGCAGGATCAGGTATGGCCAAAAGCCCGGCCTCATGACTTCATGTCCTCCGACAGTCTGCGGAGATCCCCTCGATACTCGTAGGGCTCCGTGACGCCGTCCCGCAGCAGCCGGTAACCGGTGCACAGCTCCAGCTCCTGGGGATCATGGGTGGCGATCAGAAGGATCCCGCCCCGGTTCCGGTACATACAGAAATAGTCCAGAATGTTTGCCTTGCAGACCAGATCCAGCGCCGCGCTTGGCTCGTCCAGCAGCAGGACCCGGGGATTGCTGGCCAGGGCGCAGCCGATGGAGAGCCGCTTCTTCATGCCCTCCGACATTTTCCCCACCGGCGTTTTGAGGAAGCCGGTCACACCGAGCATCTCCAGCACGCCGCCGTTCAGGCCACGGCGAAGCGCCTCCGGACGATACCAGAGGCGCAGATGATCCATCGCCGTCAGCTCCCGGAGCAGCGGCGTTCCCTGCGGCACGTATCCCACTGCCGCCGCACGGCGCTTATCGTCCCGGAACAGATCGGCGCCGCCCAGCGTAAAGGAGCCGCCGTCAGGCCGCAGCACCCCGGCCAACGTTTTCAGAAGCGTGGATTTCCCGCTGCCGTTGCCGCCCAGGATACCGATACATTCCCCGGGACCGGCGGAAAAGGTCACATCGCGCAGGACCGTTTTCCGCCGGTATTTTTTCTGAACATTACGGACTTCAATAGATTCCATAGACCAACCGCCGGATCAGACTGCTGGGGAATCCGGCGTCCTCCAGCCGGTCCAGATACACGTCCAGACTGCTGATATTGATGTTTCTGGTCCAGTTCTCCAGGGAGATGGAATCCTCCGGGATATTCACTTCGCCTCCCGTGTAGGATATTGCAGACTCCATATTCACACTCAGGTATTCTTCCTCACCCATCATGACCCGGAGCACCATGCTGCCGCTGTCCTTTTTTGACTTGGATTCCACCACCAGATGAACGTCATCCAGATCCAGATTGAGGCCCCTGAGCTCCCGGCCCACTTCATTTCCAAGCTGGTTGACCACAAAGGGCGAAGGGGCAATGTCAAAGGTTCCGTTGAGGTATCCGTCCTCCAGCGCGTCCCGGTCGAAGTCGACGGCAGTGATATCGAGAATATGCATCTCCTCCACCAGCAGTTCAAAGCTGCCGGAGTTGTTCTTTCCGCTGCCCTCCAGTACAAACTGCTCGAAGTCGTCCCGGGTCAGCGCAAGGCGCAGGCCGTAATTGCTGCCCTGCTCTGGGGCGGCGTACTCCAGCGTCTCATAGTCGTTAATCACGATGGTCCGTCCCCGGATCTCACCCTTGCCGTCCACATAGACGGTCATCTCGATCTCCACCTGTTCGGCGATTCGATCTGCTCTGTCCCGCACGTTCTCCAGCTCTTCAGCGAGCTCATCCCAGACCTCATCCGGGTCCTGACCGACCTGTTCCACAAGATCCATGAGGATCTGCTGCAGGTCCTCGTCCTCCAGGGCCGTGTCGCAGAGGGCCTCAATGATCCGGGCCAGGCTGTCCTCATCCAAATGGACCGTCAGCGCGGTGCACTTCTGGGAGACAGTGTCCGCCTGAAGCGTCTGGGTGGTTTTGTCCACGTCATCGATGTTGTCCACAATGACTTCCACATACCGGTTGAGCATTTTCTCCATGCGGTCGCTGTCCGGCATGATCTCCGGAAGGTTCTGCACCAATTCCAGCAGGGCAACCCGGGTGGACTGGATCGAAACGGCACCGCCGCCCATCAGATCCCTCTGGTCGATCCGGGCATAGTCGTCCCGGAGGTCCGGCACCCGGAAGTAGATATCCTCCCCGTCCGTGACCATATCCGCCGTGGCGATGGAGTTTTCGTTGAGGCTCACGTCCAGCTGAAGTCCCATTTTCCCGTCGCGCATTATGACCTTCTCCCACAGGCCAGCGCTCTCAAGCCAGTCCATATCCAGTCCCACCAGGGACTCCACCAGTTCCCGCACCGGTTCGCCCACCACGATATTTGTGGTGACCTCCGAGGTGTAGGAGTCATGCTCCGCAGGGGTCCTCTCATAGACGTCCACCCCGGTGTCGATCACATCCGCCATGGCCTGCTTTTCCACGTGCCGGTAGTAGCTCTCCGGTGAGGAGAAGGTCCGCATCCACGCATTGGAGACCACCTTGAAGTTCAGTGCCACCAGAACCGCGGCAACGATTACCACCAGTGCGGCCGCTGCGCCGATGATCCAGCCGATCTTTTTCGGCTTCCGGGGTTCTGGCACCGGCGTGAATCCGCTGTCGTAGGGATCCGGATACCCGTTGCTCTGCCCGCGGACGAAGGACTCCTGGGCGGCTTCCTGCTGCGTGAAAAACTTTTGGACTTCCGGCTGCTGATCGGAGCCCACGTCAACCTTTGACGGGTCCACCAACGGCTGACCGCAGGATCCGCAGAACCGCGCGCCTTCCGGCAGCTGTGCGCCGCAATTACCACAATACATTCTTTCCTCACCTTTCTTTCCGGGAGTTCGGATTGCTTTCCATGCTTTCATTATAGCCAAGGCCGTGTTTTTTTGCAACCACAGAAACAGAAAAAGCGCGGAGACAAACATCTCCGCGCTTTTTGTCAGAAATCAGCGGCCGAACTGGCAGTCATTGTTGCCGGAATCGGTGATCCACATCTCAAGCATGTTGATGGGATCGTTGAAGTCGGCAATCCAGCCCTCACGGGCGAAGTCGAAGTTACCAGCCTTGCGCTCCTCCAGGAAGACGTTCCAGTCCTGAACCTGGATGCTCAGCTCGATGCCCACAGCGGCCAGATCCTGCTGGATGGACTCGGCGATGGCCACGTGACCGGAGGTCTCGTTGGTCAGGTACTCCAGCTGGATGGGAGTCTCGGGGGACAGCTTGCCGTCATCGCCGAACTGATAACCGGCAGCCTCCAGCATCTCGCGAGCCAGAGCAGTGGTGCCCTCGGGATCGTTGTTGATGGCATAGGCATCAAAATAGCCGGTAGCGGCATCGGACTTGAACTCGCCGCCGTTGCCGTCGGCCATGCCCAGAGGAATGAAGGAGTTGGCGGCAACCTGACCGGTCTGACCGATGTTGGTGCAGATGTAGTCACGGTCGATCAGCAGGGAGAAGGCCAGACGCATGCAGGCAGCCTGCTCAGGAGTCTTGCCCTCAAAGATCTTGCTCTTGGCGTTGAAGGCCACATAGTAGGTGCCCAGCTCGTCCACGATGTGGAACTCGGGGTTGTCCAGCAGAGAGGCCACTTCATCGGTGGGAACAGAGTCGGCGAAGTCGATGTCGCCGGCATTGTAAGCAGCATAGATGGCGGTGTCGTCGGCAGAGAGCATGTACTCCAGCTTCTCCACGGTGACCTTGTCCGCGTCATACCAGTAGGGGTTCTTCTCATAGGTCATGGAAACGTCGTGGTCCCAGCCGGTGCAGACATAAGCGCCGTTGGACACGAAGCCGGCCTCCTGGCACCATGCGCCGGGCGTGGTCTCCCAGCCCTCGGCGGCCTCAACAGCCTCCTGCTTCACAGGGAAGAAGGTGGGGAACGCCATCAGGTCTTCCATATAGGCACAGGGAGCGGTCAGAACGAACTCCAGCGTGGTGTCGTCCTTGGCAGTGACGTTCAGCTCGTTGGGATAGCCATCGAAGCCGGAGAACATGTAGCTGTAGTCAGCAGCGGTGCCCTCGGAAGCGGCACGCTTCCAGGAATACTCGAAGTCAGCGGCGGTCAGGTCGCTGCCGTCGGACCACTTCAGATCCTTCTTCAGGGTCACGGTGTAGGTCAGGCCGTCCTCGGAAACCTCATAGCCCTCGGCGCAGGCGGGCGTGCAGACGCCGTCAGCGTTGTAGGTGTACAGGCCGGAGAAGGAGTTGGCGGCCAGGCAGGCGCCGTCCACGGAGCTGTTCAGAGCGGGATCCAGGAAGTCCGGCTCAGAGGCAAGGTTCAGACGCAGGGTGTCAGAACCGTTGTCAAGCTTGGTGTACATGAAGAACTTGGTGGCAAAGGGGTTGGAATAGATGCCGGAGACATAGTCCTTCTGCAGATAGATGTCGTTGTAGTAGTAGATCGGGATCACGCAGCCGTTGGACATGAGGACGTCCTCAGTCTGGTGCATGAGCTCGGTCCGCTTGGCATAGTCGGTCTCGGACTTGATCTGGGAGACCATCTCGTCATACTTGGCCCAGTCGCCCACGGGATCGATGAACGCATCGCTGAGATAGGACGCGGCATCGCCGGCGGCGGCAGCCTCTGCGGTGCTCTCGGCAGCGGAGCTGCCAGCCTCGGCAGGGGTGGACGCAGCCTGGCTGCCGCAGGCGGCCAGAGCAAGGACCATCGCCAGCGCGAGGATCAGTGCAAGAGTCTTTTTCATTTTGTACCTCCAATAATAATATTTCATAGCCTGGTTTTCCTTGCGGAAACAGACGCTATTGACAAAGTTTATCGGTTCCAGCAGGCCACCTGATGGCCGTCGCCCCGGTCGGTGAGAGCTGGGCACTCCGCCGCGCACTGCTCCGTGGCATAACGGCAGCGGGTGCGGAACGCACAGCCAGTTGGCATCTTCAGGGGGCTGGGCACGTCGCCCTCCAGCAGGATCCGCTTCCGGGCCCGGGTCACGTCGGGATCCGGGATCGGAACCGCCGACAGCAGGGACTCGGTGTAGGGATGGATGGGATTCTCGTTGAGGTCGTCGGCGTCGGCGATCTCAACGATTTTGCCCAGATACATCACCGCGATCCGCTGGGAGATGTGGTGGACCACAAGCAGGTCGTGGGCGATGAACAGATACGCCACACCCAGCTTTTCCTGCAGTTCCTCAAACATGTTGATGACCTGCGCCTGGATCGAAACGTCCAGCGCGGAGACCGGCTCGTCGCAGACGATGAACTTGGGATCCACCGCCAGAGCCCGGGCGATGCCGATACGCTGACGCTGACCGCCGGAGAACTCGTGGGCGTAGCGCCGGGCATGCTCGGAGTTGAGTCCCACGTAGCTCATCAGCTCCAGGATCTTCTCCCGCCGCTCTTTCCGGCTGGAGCACAGATGGTGGACGTCCAGCGGTTCGCCGATGATGTCCTCCACCGTCATTCTGGGATCCAGAGAGGAATAGGGATCCTGGAACACCATCTGCATCTGCTTGCGCATATGGCCGATGTTCTTGTCCGTGACCTGCTCCCCATCGAACCAGACCTCGCCGTCCGTGGGCTTGTAGAGCCGGAGCAGCGTACGTCCCACGGTGGTCTTGCCGCAGCCGGATTCGCCCACCAGGCCCAGGGTCTCGCCCCGGCCCACGGTGAAGGACACGTCGTCCACGGCTTTGAGCGGAATGGTCTTGAAGCCGGACTTTACGGGGAAGTACTGCTTGAGGTGTTTGACCTCTACCAGAGTATCACTCATTGCGCACTTCCCTCCTCCCGTACCGCATCCCGGATATTCATCCAGCAGGCGGCCTTGTGGTTTTCATTGATCCAGATCTCTTCCGGCACCTCGGTCAGGCAGATCTTCATGGCCTCGTCGCAGCGGGCGCAGAACGCGCAGCCCTTGGGCATATTGAGCATGTTGATGGGAGTGCCGGAGATGGGCACCAGCTTCTTCTTCATGTTGTTGACGTTGGGAATGGAGCGAAGCAGGCCCTTGGTATATTCATGCTTGGGGTTGTAGAAGATCTCGTGTGCTGTGCCCCGCTCGCAGATCCTTCCGCCGTACATGACCACGATGTTGTCGCACATATCGGCGATGACGCCCAGGTCATGGGTCACCAGAATCACGGCCATGCCGAGCTTTTTCTGCAGTTCCTGCATCAGCTCCAGGATCTGGGCCTGAATGGTCACGTCCAGTGCCGTGGTGGGCTCGTCCGCGATGAGGATGTCCGGCTCACAGGCAAGGGCCATGGCGATCATGACCCGCTGGCGCATACCGCCGGAGAGCTCAAAGGGATACTGCTTGACCCGGCGCTTGGGCTCGTTGATGCCCACCAGCTCCAGCAGCTCCACCACCCGGTCATCGGCTTCCTTGCCGCGCTTTTCCGTGTGGAGCACTACGGCTTCCTTCATCTGGCTGCCGATGGTGAACACGGGGTTCAGGCTGGTCATGGGGTCCTGGAAGATGATGGAACAGCACTTGCCCCGGAAGTTCTGCATCTCCTTCTCGGAGAACTGGGCCAGATCCTGGCCCTTGTAGAGGATCTTGCCGTTGACGATCTTGCCGGCGTCGGCCAGGATCCGCATGATGGAATAGGCGGTGACGGATTTGCCGGAGCCGCTCTCGCCCACGATGCCGAGGATCTCGCCCTCATCCAGATTGAAGCTCACGCCGTTTACCGCCTGGACTTCTCCGGCGTCGGTGAAGAAGGAGGTGTGCAGATCCTGTACGCTTAACAGATGTTCCGCCATTTCCCTCACCTCCTCAGCTTCGGATCGAAGGCATCCCGCAGGCCGTCGCCCAGCAGGTTCAGGCTCAGCACGATCAGACAGATCGTCAGGGCGGGGAATACCAGTTTATAGGGATAGCTCTGCAGGCCCTCTCTGGCGGCGTTGGCCAGGGAGCCCAGGGAGGGCATGGGCGCCTTAACGCCGATGCCGACAAAGCTCAGGAAACTCTCAGTAAAGATCGCGGACGGGATCTGCAGGGCCGTGGAGATGATGATCACGGACAGGCAGTTGGGAAGGATATGCTTCCGGATGATCCGTCCGGGCGACGCGCCGATGGCCTGAGCCGCCAGGATATACTCGTTCTCCTTGATGGAGAGGATCTGGCCGCGGATCAGGCGGGCCATGCCGACCCAGTACAGAAGGCCGAACACGATGAACAGGGAGATCATGTTGGTGCCCAGCCGGGCCATGATCGTTCCGCTCTTGAACTGCAGCACTTCGTTGAGCACCACAGAAAGCAAAATGATGATCAGCATATCCGGCAGGGAGTAGATGATATCCACGATCCGCATCATGATCAGGTCCACTCTGCCGCCCAGGTATCCGGAGATACTGCCGTAGAGCATGCCGATGATCAGAACAATGATACTGGCAAACAGGCCAACCGTCAGGGAGATCCGGGTACCGTAGATCACGCGGATGAAGTAATCGCGGCACTGTTCATCGGTACCGAAGATGTGGGGGAAGCGGGTTCCGCCCTTTTCGATATACTGCTGCTCCATCTCGCTGTAGGTGAAGGGAGCAAGGTTCTTGGCGCCCTTGTCCCGCCGGCCGTCCACAGAGAGGATCTCCTCGTAGCTGTAGGGGACGATCAGGGGCGCAACAATAATGGTGATCACAATGGCCAGCAGCACAATCAGGCTGGCCACCGCCAGCGGGTTTTTAAAGAGCTTGCGCATGCCGTCCTTGAAGAAGGTGGTGCTCTCGCTCATTACGTCCTGCTGGCGCTTCTCGTCCTCCGTGGCAGGGATAAACTGCTCGGCGGAGAACTTGCTCAGGTCGATCTGCATGCTGAGGGGATTCTTCTTCGGCAGATCGTTTGTCATTTTCTCTTCCAAAGCTTCTGCCTCCTCAGTCATATTTGATCCGCGGATCCACCAGCTTGTAGAGCAGGTCACAGATCACGTTGGCCACCACCATCAGGGTGGCCAGGAAGATCGTCGTGGCCATGATCAGGGTGTAATCCCGGTTGTTAATGGCACTGACGAATTTGCTGCCCAGTCCGCCGATGGTGAAGATGGTTTCCACCACCATGGACCCGGTTATGATGTACGCGATCTGCGGTCCGGCATAGGTGATGACCGGGATCAGAGAGTTCCGCAGCGCGTGCTTGAAGATCATTTTGAACCGGGAAACGCCCTTCGCCCGGGCGGTCCGGATATAATCCTGACCCAGCGCGTCGAGCATGCTGGTCTTGCTGAGGCGGGTGATATACGCCATGGGATAGGCCGCCAGAGCGATGACCGGCAACACATAGTTCTGGCTGTTGGAGCTCCAGACGGGAACCAGTCCCAGCTTGATACAGAATATCAGCAGCAGCAGAGATGCCAGCACGAAGCTGGGCACCGCCGTAAACAGTGTGGAGAAGAACACGATGACCCGGTCCGGCAGTCTGTTCCGCATCAGCGCGGCAGTACTGCCGAATACCGTGCCCAGGATCAGCGCCACGATCATGGCCGCAATGCCCAGCCGGGCAGAGATCGGGAAGGACTCGCCGATGATGGCGGTGATCTCACGGCCGTTCTTCAGGGAAACGCCGAAATCTCCGTGCAGGATCCCCTTCATATATAGAATAAACTGTTCACCCACCGGCTTGTCCAAACCGTACCGGGTATTGAGTGCGGCAATGGTGGCTTCGCTGAGAGCCTTTTCCCGGTTAAATGGTCCGCCGGGTACCGCATGCATGGTAAAGAACGTAATGGCGCAGATGATCAGGACGGTGACAACTGCCAGCAGAAGCCGCTTGATCACATATTTCCCCATTTGCTCCTCCCCCTTTCCTGATTTCCTACAGGCCATCCGCTTTCCGTCCGGAATGCTGACAGGGTTCCTCCTGTTTAAAGGCCAAAAGTGTTCTTATATTATATATCACACCGGCTCAGTTTGCAAATCGAACCCGGTTTTCTGTACAAAATTATGAATTTTGTGTAGTTTTTGTGATTATTTTTAGGCATTACTTATGCAATTTAACGAGCTACCGCAGCAGAAATCCCCTCATTTCTGTTGATTTTGACTCTCTTTTCGTGCCAATCTGCTTCCGGCCTGCACAGATCTCTGCTCCGACGGAGCCTGTATACTATATAAAATGCAGGACCGCGTATGCCGTCGCATACGCGGTCCCAGGTTTCCGTTCAGTCCAGCCAGCCCTCCCGGGCCTTCACGCCGAAGTGTTCCTCCAAAAGGTGCATCTGCGCATCCGTGATGGTGTTTTTCCGGGGCAGGTGGGCGATCTTCATATAGATCTCCGCCGCCTTTTCCGCCGTCTCGATGAGACCGAAGGTCTCGTCCAGATCCGCGCCCGCGCCGTAGATCCCGTGCTGGGACCAGACCACCAGCCGGGCAGTCTCCATCTCCTTGGCGGTGGCCTCGCCGATCTCGTTAGTGCCGCAGAGCATCCAGGGCAGCACGTTCACGCCTTCGGGGAACACCACGATACACTCGGTGCACATCTGCCACAGGGTCCGGGTGAAGCTGCGGGAATCCAGATCGTGGACATAGGTCATGGCCAGAAGATTCGCCGGATGGCAGTGCATGACCACGCGGTTCTCAGGATTCACCTTCAGCCGCGCCACATGGCTCATCATGTGGGCCGGGAACTCCGAGGTAAACTTGCCTCCGTCCGCAAAGCCCCACAGGAGCTCCGCTGTGCTTCCGCCGTCCGTCAGCCGCACCAGGCCCAGGTTGACCTCCGGCGCGTACTGGACGTTCTTAAAATACTTGCCCGTGCCGGTGACCAGGAAATACTTCCCCTCCAGCTCCGGGGCGGAAAAGCCCGTGGGAATGGTGCGGATCACGTCCCAGACGTTCACATACTGGTCCACGTCCTCTTTCCGGAGCAGCAGGCTGATATTGCCGCCGTTGCGCTCGTCCCAGCCGTGGCCGTACATATTGGTGGCAGTGCGGATCATCTCCACCATCCAGGGGGCCTTCAGAATGTCTCTCATGGTAAAAACTCCTTCCTTATCTTGTGATGATATCCACCGGCACGTTGAAGATCTTGGCGACCTTCAGGATCGTGTCGATATGCCGGCCGGCAGCCGCCGCCATATGGTGGGTGGGACCGGCCTCGCTCCACTTGTTGCAGAATTCCCGGGCGCCGCAGGCGAACCGCGTGCGCATATTGGTGTCGCCAAAGGTGAAGATGGGCCCCTCCTCGTTGATTCCTTCAGCCACAACGAATTTGAAGTTGCCGTCTTTGTCCTGGGTAATGCCCAGATAGGTAACAGGGCCGAGATGGGGATAGAACTGGGTCAGATACCCGCCTCCGGTCTTGCCGTGGAACACGGGGACGATCTTCATGGTGGGTTTTTTATAGGAGATGTCCGCATCGCCGGAACCGGAGTGGCCGATGATACAGATATCCTCGTCAAAGTCGATGGAATACATCTCGGAAAGCTGGCCCATGCCGGAGATGGTCTTGAGAATGCTCATGGCCATACTGACCTTGATGTCCCCCTCCACGGCGCAGGCCACTCCCTGCTTGATGAGCATGGAGAATGCGGGGATCAGCATGGAATCGAGAACGCCCGCCTTTCCCTGGGCAAAACCGTCGTAGTGGGAGGCGACGAAGGCGATCTTCTCGTCCTTCACCCACTGTTCAAAGGCCACCACGTATCTCGCCATCTCCCAGACCTTCTCCACCGTGCCGCCGCCCTCGATGTCGAAGGTGTCGATGATTTCCTGTGCCTTTGCCCGGATGGCCTCCTCATCGGTGATATCGTCGGCAATGGCCCACATCTTCTCCCAGTCAAACTGTTTGGTGTAGAGCCACATCCGGTGGTAGAGGTTGGTCTCGTCGATGTACAGATCCATCATGCCGGGATAGGGCCGTCCGATCTGGGCCAGGTTGGTGTCCCGGAAGCGCCGGCGCACCTGGGCGGCCTTGCACCAGTCGGCGATCTCCGCGTCTACCGCAGGATCGCCGCCCTCCACCACACCGGTGATGACCGCGTGACGCTTTCCGGCCCGCTCCAGATCCGCCACCATTTCGCCCACGGCGCCGCAGGCATACAGCTCCCCAAGCCAAGTGGCGGTGTCTGTGTTCTCATAATCCGGCGCCTTTTTCTTCTGGAGGTTCACCAGCACCACCGGCACGTCTAGATCCCGTACCGCAGGCAGCATATTGTAGGAGGTGGCGTAGGTGAGCAGTTGCAGGATCACCAGATCCACGTCGGCGGCCCGGAACCTGTCCCCGGCCTCCATGGACTGCTCCTTGGTGGTGACGATGCCCCCGTCGATCAGCTCCACCGAATCGGGGATGCGCTTCTTGAACTCCTCGTACTGGCCCGCGAACTCCGGAACCAGGGATGGGAACTGGGGCAGGTACGCCCCCAGGGCGATGGCGAACACGCCAATCCTTGCTTTGGTCTCTACTAACATCATGCGTCCTCCTTCTGCATTTGAATCTTCAGATTGCCCAGAGCGGTGGCTTCGATAGGCAGGGCGATGACCTGCTTGCCGCTGGCCTCCTCCGTCAGCCGGTTCAGGAACCGGTTCTTGGCTCCGCCGCCCACAATGTAGATTTTTTCGTAGTGATTGCCCGTGTTGTGCTGCAGCTCCTGAATGGCGTTCATATAGGAGAGGGCCAAGGAACGGTAGGCACACCGGAAGTAGTCTCCCGGGGATTTCGGATGGGAGGAGAGGGCCTTGTCAAAGGCGTCCTTCATGCTGTCCGGAGCCAGAAACAGGGGTGCGTTCGCGTCCACAGTCTCGTCGAAGGCGCTTTTCTCCGCCTCGGCCACAATGGTCCCGAAGTCCGTCTCCGGGCACAGCTCATCCTTCAGGCGGTTGATGAGCCACATGCCCATGATGTTCTTCTGGTAGCGGTTGTAGCCCACGCCGCCCTCGTTGGACCAGTTGGCCAGTCTGCCGGCAGCAGTGGCGATGGGCTTGTCTGTTTTGACCCCCAGGAGGCTCCAGGTGCCGGAGGAGATGTAGGGGTGGTTCCCGTCCATCGGAATCCCCTCCACCGCTGAGGCGGTGTCGTGGGTGGCACAGAGCATGACCTGGATCCCCTCATACTCGCCGATCACCGTTCCGGGCTGACTCAGATCGGAAAACAGGTTCGCCGGCAGGCCCAGCCTGCTCACGATCTCCAGATCAAATTTCCCGGTCTCCGCGTTCACCAGGCCCGTGGTGGTGGCGTTGGTGTACTCCTTGGCCTTGACTCCGGTGAGCCGGTACATCAGGTATTCCGGCACCATCAGGAAGTCCGTGACACCCTCCAGCCGTCCCCGTCTGAGGTCGTCACAGAGCTGATAGATCGAATTGAAGTTCTGGAACTGGCAGCCGGTTCTCCGGTACAGCTCCTCGAAGGGGACCTTCTCATGCACATCGTCCAGGATCGTCTCCGTGCGGCTGTCCCGGTAGGCAAAACAGGGCCATACCGGCTCATCTCCCCGCAGCAGCACGTAGTCCACGCCCCAGGTGTCGATGGACAGGCTCCGGATCTCCGGGAATTCCTCCAGTGCCGCCCGAATCCCCTCCTGAACATAGGCAAGCAGACGCTCCATATCCCAGATCAGATGTCCGTCCTGATGGGTCACGCCGTTGGGGAAACGGAACACCTCTTTTGTCCGGAGCGCGCCGTCTTCCGTCCAGCCCACGATGTGCCGTCCGGAGGAGGCGCCGATATCCACTGCCAGATAATGATCTGTCATCAAATCCACCGCCTTTCTTGCATCCATCATACGGCAATCTCGCCTTTATTGCAACAACCGGTGTTGCTTTGACTATATCCGATTTTGCATTTTTACGTTTCCGTGTCAAAAAAAGCCACCCCAACCCGTCTATTTTTGTGCGATACATATTCTTGTAAAAGCGGCCGTTTCATGGTATTCTATAGGATAAAGAATTTAAATAACAGGCGGTGACTCCTTATGGGAAAGAGACAGGACATTCACAAGGTACTCATCATCGGCTCCGGCCCGATCATCATCGGTCAGGCCTGTGAGTTTGACTATTCCGGCACGCAGGCCTGCAAAGCCCTGCGGCAGCTCGGATACCAGATCATTCTGGTAAACTCCAACCCGGCCACCATCATGACCGATCCCGGCATTGCGGACGTGACCTACATCGAGCCGCTCAACGTGGACCGGCTGGAACAGATCATCGCCAAGGAACGGCCCGACGCCATCCTGCCCAACCTGGGCGGCCAGTCCGGCCTGAACCTTTGCTCGGAGCTGGCGGAGGCCGGAACGCTGGACAAATACGGCGTAAAGGTCATCGGCGTCCAGGTGGACGCCATTCAGCGGGGTGAGGACCGGGTCGAATTCAAAAAGACCATGAACAAGCTGGGCATCGAGATGGCCCGCAGCGAGGTGGCCTACTCGGTGGACGAGGCTCTGAAGATCGCCGACGAGTTGGGCTATCCGGTGGTGCTGCGTCCCGCCTACACCATGGGCGGCGCCGGCGGCGGTCTGGTCTACAACACAGAAGAACTGAAAACCGTCTGCGCCCGGGGCCTGCAGGCCTCTCTGGTGGGCCAGGTGCTGGTGGAAGAGTCTGTCCTGGGCTGGGAAGAGCTGGAGCTGGAAGTGGTCCGGGACGCCAAGGGCCAGATGATCACCGTCTGCTTCATTGAGAATATCGACCCCCTGGGAGTCCACACCGGCGACTCTTTCTGCTCTGCGCCCATGCTGACCATTCCGGAGGATGTCCAGAAGGAGCTGCAGCGGCAGGCATACAAGATCGTAGAGGAAGTCCAGGTCATCGGCGGCACCAACGTACAGTTTGCCCGGAACACTGAGACCGGCCGGATCATCGTCATCGAGATCAACCCCCGGACTTCCCGTTCCTCCGCTCTGGCCTCCAAGGCCACCGGCTTCCCCATCGCTCTGATCTCCGCCATGCTGGCCTCCGGCCTGACCCTGGACGAGATCCCCTGCGGCAAATACGGCACGCTGGACAAGTACGTCCCCGGCGGCGACTACATCGTCATCAAGTTTGCCCGCTGGGCCTTTGAGAAGTTCAAGGGCGTGGAGGACAAGCTGGGCACCCAGATGCGTGCCGTGGGCGAAGTCATGAGCATCGGCAAGACCTATAAAGAAGCTTTCCAGAAGGCCATCCGTTCCCTGGAGACCGGCCGCTACGGTCTGGGCTGGGCCAAGGACTTCCACGACAAATCCAAGGACGAGCTGATGAAGATGCTGGTGCATCCCACCTCCGAGCGGCAGTTCGTCATGTACGAGGCCATGCGCAAGGGCGCCACGGTGGAGGAGCTCTATGCCCTCACCGCCATCAAGCCCTACTTCCTCCAGCAGATGAAGGAGCTGGTGGAGGAGGAAGAGGCGCTGCTGCGCTACAAGGGCTCCGTTCCTCCCGCAGACGTTCTGCGGCAGGCCAAGCTGGACGGCTTCTCCGACAAGTATCTCAGCCAGATCCTCTCCGTCACCGAGGACGAGGTCCGGAACGCCCGGACGGCAGCAGGCGTCACGGAGGTCTGGGAGGGTGTTCACGTCAGCGGTACCCAGGACAGTGCCTATTATTACTCCACCTACCATCCGGCCAAGGCGGTTCCTGCCTCTCCGGAGAAGAACAAGGTCATGATCCTGGGCGGCGGTCCCAACCGGATCGGCCAGGGCATCGAGTTTGACTACTGCTGCGTCCACGCGGCCAAGGCGCTCAAAGCCGCCGGATTCGAGACCATCATCGTCAACTGCAACCCGGAGACCGTCTCCACGGACTACGACACCTCCGATAAGCTCTATTTTGAGCCTCTGACCCTGGAGGATGTGCTGGCCATCTACGAGCACGAGAAACCCCTGGGCGTCATCGCCCAGTTCGGCGGTCAGACTCCGCTGAATCTCTCCGGTGATCTGGAGAAGAATGGGGTCAAGATCCTCGGCACGCCTCCCGCCGTCATCGACATGGCGGAGGACCGGGATCAGTTCCGGGCCATGATGGACAAGCTGGGCATCCCCATGCCGGAGGCCGGCATGGCCGTCAACTATGAGGAGGCCCGGGAGATCGCCCACCGGATCGGCTTCCCTGTCATGGTGCGACCCAGCTACGTGCTGGGTGGCCGGGGCATGGAAGTGGTCTATGACGACGACGCCCTCCGGGACTACATGGCGGCGGCCGTGGGCGTGACCCCCGACCGGCCCATCCTCATCGACCGGTTCCTGCGCCACGCCATGGAGTGTGAGGCCGACGCCATCGCCGATGGCCACGACGCCTTCGTTCCCGCCGTGATGGAGCATATCGAGCTGGCGGGCGTCCATTCCGGCGACTCCGCCTGCATCATCCCCTCTCAGAACATCCCGCCGGAGAATCTGGAGACCATCAAGGAATACACCCGGAAGATCGCCAAGGAGATGCACGTCCGGGGCCTGATGAATATGCAGTACGCCATTGAAAACGGCGTGGTGTACGTGCTGGAGGCCAATCCCCGGGCCAGCCGCACCGTGCCGCTGGTGTCCAAGGTCTGCAACATCGCCATGGTGCCTCTCGCCACCGAGATCATCACTGACGAGTTCACCGGCAAGGAATCCCCCCTGAAGGGACTCCGGGACCACGTCATTCCCCACTACGGCGTCAAAGAGGCCGTATTCCCCTTCAATATGTTCCCTGAGGTGGACCCGCTGCTCGGGCCTGAAATGCGTTCCACCGGCGAGGTTCTCGGCATCGCCGACACGGTGGGCGAGGCCTACTTCAAGGCCCAGGAGGCCACCAAGAGCCCCCTGCCCACCGAGGGCACCGTCCTGATCACCGTCAACGACAAGGACAAGGCGGAAGCAGTGGAGGCCGCTGCGGACTTCGTAAAGGCAGGCTTCCGGCTCCTGGCCACCCGGGGCACCGCCGCCCTGCTCCGTGCCAACGGCATCCCCGTGGAGGAGGTCCACAAGATCAACGAAGGCCGTCCGGACTGCTACGATCTCATCACCAACGGCAAGGTCCAGTTGGTGGTGAACACCCCCATTGGCAGCGGCAACGGTCCGGATGACAGCTACATCCGCAAAGCCTGCGTCAAGAGCCGCGTTCCCTACCTGACCACCATTGCCGCCGCGCTGGCCAGCGCCAAGGGCATCCTGCAGGTGGGCCAGGGAAGCACCGAGGTCATCTCCCTCCAGGAACGCCACAAACGGATCTCAGACTGATGCACGACACAGCGGCCGTTCCCCTGTGGAACGGCCGCTGTTTTACCCCGCTTCGGAGAAAGAACCTGAACATGAAATGAGGAATTCACGAATGGACAAACTGTATTTCGGCTCAGACTACCAGGAGGGCGCCCACCCCGCGATCCTGCAGCGTCTGGCGGAAACGAATCTGGAAAAGAGCGAGGGCTACGGCACCGACGCGTTCTGCGCCTCCGCCCGGGACAAGATCCGCAGGGCCTGCCGCTGCCCGGAGGCGGAGATCCACTTCCTGGTGGGTGGGACCCAGACCAACGCCACGGTGATCGACAGCCTTCTCCGTTCCTATCAGGGGGTCCTTGCCGCGGAGACCGGCCACATCAGCACCCACGAGGCCGGCGCCATTGAATTCGGCGGTCACAAGGTCCTGACGCTGCCCCATCAATTCGGAAAGATTTCTGCGGATGTCCTCCGGGACCACTGCCGGAGCTTCTGGAGCGACGGAAACCATGAACACATGGTCATGCCCGGCATGGTATACCTGTCCCAGCCCACGGAATACGGCACGCTCTACAGCCGGGCGGAGCTGGAGGCGATCCGGCAGGTCTGCGACGATTACCGGCTGCCGCTCTATGTGGACGGTGCGCGGCTGGCCTACGCGCTGGCCTGTCCGGATAACGATGTCTCCCTTTCGGACCTGGCCCGTCTGTGCGACGTCTTCTACATCGGCGGCACCAAGTGCGGCGCCCTGTTCGGCGAAGCGGTGGTGATCCCCGATCCCGGCCTGATTCCCCACTTCTTCACTATCGTCAAGCAGCACGGAGCTCTGCTGGCCAAGGGCCGGCTTCTGGGCATCCAGTTCGACACCCTGTTCACCGATGATCTGTACCTGCAGATCGGCAGGAACGCCATCGCGGCGGCCGATGCCATCCGGGAGGCGCTGCGGGCCATAGGCTGCAGTCTGGCATTCCCGGCTCCCACCAATCAGGTGTTCCTGTGCCTGGAGGATGGCGTGCTGGACCGGCTCAGTAAGCAGATAGTGTTCAGCTTCTGGGAGAAGCCGGACGATGGCCACACGGTGATCCGTCTGGCCACCAGCTGGGCCACTGCCGCCGGAGAGACGGATCAGCTTATCCGCGTCCTGACTCAAACTGTTCCTGCCCTCTGAGCCATCCCGCACAGGGCCCGTGTCACACCCCGTCCGGAGGAAATTCCCTTCCGGACGGGGCTTTTTTCATTGTTTATTTACATTCTGTAACTTGTGTTACAAAGAATCCTGTGTTATAATGACAAAAAACAAACGATCGGAGGGATTTCCATGAAGCGCAAACCGATCAGGGCACTGATCAGTCTGCTGCTGGTTCTGGCGCTGGCGACCGGCGCGCTGGCTGTGAACCCGGACGCCATGACCGATATCGCTGGGCACTGGGCGCAGGAGGATATCCGTTACGGCATGGAGCACGGTCTTTTCACAGGCACTTCTGCCACCACCTTTGAACCCAACAATGAGATGACCCGCGGCATGTTCGTCACAGTTCTGGGGCGGATTGCCGGGATCGGCTCTGACACCTATGACACATGGTATGTGCCCTACATCTACTGCGACGTGCCGCGGGATAAATACTATTCGCCCTACGTGAGCTGGGCGACCCGTTTCGACATCGTCAACGGCAAAGGCGACGGCCGCTTTGCGCCGGACGAGCCCATCACAAGGGAACAGATGGCCACCATGATCTGCCGCTTTACCAAGGCATACGGCTGTACGCTGAGCCAAACCGGCACCCCTGTCGCCAGATTTACTGATGCCGGCGCCATCTCCTCCTGGGCCGTGGACGCGGTGGAGGAAATGCGGTCCACTGGCATCATCAACGGATATCCCGGCGGACGCTTTGCCCCCAAGGATACAGCGACCCGCGCCATGTGCGCCAAGGTGTTCCATTTGCTCCAAACCTCCCTGAACCCCAGCAGCTATGCGCAGGTGTGGAGCTCCGGCATCACGCTCTCCGCCACTTCGCTGGATATGAAGATCGATGACACTGCGACCCTGCGCGCAACGATCTCCCCTGCCAACTGCATCAATCAGAAGGTCACCTGGTTCTCCTCCGACACCTCCATTGTCAGAGTGGACAACAACGGAAAAGTCACCGCCGTCTCCGGCGGCTCCGCGGACATCTACGCTATGAGCTGCAACCGCACCGCCACCTGTACCGTGACCGTGCAGCCTGACGCATCCCTCACATTTGCGGGAGAAACAGAAATGCAGAAATGTATGCGTCTGTTTGGCCGTTATCTCACGGAAAGTGAACGGGACGTGTACTATTTGGGCACCGGCGGCCAGCATGTCACCAGCGTTACCGTTCCTGTTTGGCGGATCGATTCCAGCGGCAACAAGTACTCCAGCCGCATCTCTCTGAATGTACATCGAAATCTCGCCGCGACCGTTTTGGCCATCTTTACGGACATCTACAACGGTCCCGAGAAGTTCCCGATCTATTCTGCCGGCGGCTACCGGGACGAACGCGGTGAGCACGGCGCAGGTATGGCCATTGACATCAATGCCTATGAAAACGGCGAATTTGTCTATCGAAACGGAACACTGGTCCCCACTGCCAACTGGTTCTGGTCCCCCGGAGAGAACCCCTATTCCATTCCCTCCAACGGCGACGTGGTCAAAGCCTTTAAAAAGTACGGCTGGGGCTGGGGCGGCGAATGGCGGTCCAAACGGGACTACATGCACTTCAGTTATTTCCACACCTGATACACACTCCCGGGACGCCCCTGCGGCGTCCCGGATTTCAACAGCTTTTCAGAAAGGAACCTGCACCCATGGGAAAAGAGCGTAACCCGGCGACGATCCGGCGCGCAAAACAGAATATTCCGGTCTGCAGTCCTTCCTATACCGCGGGACTGGACGCGGAGGCGGTCCGTCTGCGGCACCTCTGCGGCCTGACCAACACGCCGGTGGAATCCCCCACCAAGACCGAAGGCCAGATCATCCGGGAGAAGTGTCTGACCTTCTTCAACCTGATTTTCGTGGTGCTGGCGGTCCTTTTGATGCTGGTGGGTTCCTTTGGCGATATGCTGTTCCTGGGCATCGCCATCGCCAACACCGCCATCGGTATTTTTCAGGAGATCCGCTCCAAGCGCACCATCGACAAACTGACGCTGATGAACGCCCGGAAGGTGCCCACCACACGGGACGGGAAAAAGATCCTGGTGCCGTCGGATCAGCTGGTCCGGGACGATATCGTGGAATTTGCCGCCGGGGATCAGATCTGCGCCGACGCGGTGGTCCGCATCGGTCAGCTCCAGGTCAATGAGTCCCTGATCACCGGCGAGGAGGATGCCATTTTGAAGCATCCAGGGGACAAGCTGCTCTCCGGCAGCTTTGTGGTGTCCGGCCGCTGCAAGGCCCAACTCACCAAGGTCGGCGCGGAAAGCTACGCCGCCCGGCTGACTTTAGAGGCCAAAAAGGACGTCAAAACCGGCGCCTCGGAAATGATGGCGGCTCTGGACAAGGTAATCCGGATCATCGGCATCCTGATGGTGCCTCTGGGGGTGGCGCTGTTTTTCAAGCAGTACCGGGTCCTGGAGATGGGCCTGCAGGCGTCGGTCAAGGCCACGGTGGCCGCCCTCATCGGCATGATCCCCGAAGGTCTGTATCTGCTGACCAGCGTGGCGCTGGCGGTGAGCGTCCTTCGGCTGGCCCGGAAGCGGGTTCTGACTCAGGACATGAACTGCATTGAGAATCTGGCCCGGGTGGACGTCCTCTGCGTGGACAAAACCGGCACCATCACCGAGGCGGTCATGGAGGCAGGCGATCCGATCCTGCTGGCCGGAGACGAATGCCCTCTGCCGGATGTCACAAAGATTCTCTCCGCGATCTATCAGGCCGCTCCGCCGGACAACGACACCGGCCGCGCCATGGCCGCGCGTTTCCGGGAGGAGGTTCCCTGGACGGTGCAGAAGGTCATTCCCTTCTCTTCCGCCGCCAAGTGGTCCGGCGCAGTATTCCAGGAGGAAGGCAGCTTCCTGGTGGGCGCGCCGGAATTTATCATGGGCGCCCGGTATGACGAAGTGGGTCAGGAGGTCCGGGAGTGGAGTCTGCGGGGCTACCGGGTTCTGATGCTGGCGTCCTATGACGGCATTCCGGAACCGGAGGCGCTCCGGAAAGAGGCCGTGACGCCGCTGGCGCTGGTACCGCTGACCAACCGGATCCGTCCGGAGGCACCGGAGACCTTCCGGTTCTTCACGCAGCAGGGCGTTGCGGTGAAGGTGATCTCCGGAGACAATCCGGTGACGGTTTCCGAGGTGGCCCGGCAGGCCGGCATTCCCAATGCGGACCTGTATGTGGACGCCCGGGAGCTGAAAGAGGATGAGGACTACGGAGAGGCGGCGGAGCATTACGCCGTGTTCGGCCGGGTGACGCCGGATCAGAAGCGAAAGCTCATCCGCGCTCTGAAGGCTGCTGGCCACACGGTGGCCATGACCGGCGACGGCGTCAACGACGTGCTGGCGCTGAAGGACGCGGACTGCGGCGTGGCCATGGCCTCCGGCAGCGACGCCGCCTGTCAGGTGTCCCAGCTGGTTCTGCTGGACTCCGATTTTTCCACCATGCCCGAGGTGGTGGCGGAGGGTCGCCGGGTCATCAACAACATCCAGCGGGCGGCGTCCCTGTTCTTCGTGAAGAACATCTTCTCCTTCCTGATCACGGTGATCTCCCTGTTTGTGGACATGCCCTACCCGCTGGTGCCCCTGCATCTGAGCGTGATCAGCGGTCTGACCATCGGCGTTCCCGCCTTTTTCCTGGCGCTGGAGCCCAACCATGACCGGGTCAAGGGCAAATTCATCACAAACGTGCTGCTGCGGGCGTTGCCCGGCGGTATCACCGACGTGGTGCTGATCCTTCTGATTGAGGCGTTTATTGCGGTCTTCGCCTTCCCCATCGAGCAGCTTCACACCATGAGCGCCGTGGTCATGGCGGTGATCGGCCTCAGAGTGCTGTACCAGTCCGCCCAGCCCATCGGGGAGTGGAAGCACTGGGGGTTGATCCTGGCCATGAGTCTGGCGGAGCTGTTCGCCTTTACTGTGCTGTCCCCAATCTTCGGCTTCACCGCGCCCACCCTGGAAACGGGGCTGGTACTGGCGGTGCTGATGATCTGCTCCTTCCAGGTCATGCGGACAGTGCTGAAGGTCTTTGAGGGCACCGGCGAGCTGATCCGGAAAGCCAGAGAACGGCGGTGGCAGCGCGGTATGTATCTACCGCCGAAGTAGAGAAAAACATCCCGGCTCTTAAGGAGCCGGGATGTCTGTTTTACGGAAGATCAGGGCTTCACCACAATGTCGCCCACATAGCTGCCGGGAGCCTCCACCACGGTGCCGTTTACCGTGATGGTGCCGTTTACCTTCGAATCCTTGTCAAAGGCCAGGCCGCTTAAGTAGCTCACGCCGGTGGGTGTCCAGACGGATGCCTCCAGCGTCAGCTTCACCGGGTTGTTCACGGGGGCCGCCGGGGTGTTCTTCAGCCGCCCGGCGTAGAGATACGCCTCCGGATCGATGACCTTGTAATCCGCCGTGGTTTTGGCATCCCAGTGGTTGTCCATCTCGAACACATGGCCGCCGGGGGCCACGGTGCCGTCCGCCTTCAGGTGGTTGGCGTTGGAGGCGGACACCAGGCCCGTGAGTGCGGAGTTCTTCAGCGTCACACTGAGGCCGTGCCTGTTTCCATAGACAGAGTTAAAGATGTCGCCCGTCAGGGTCTCGTCGGTGAACACCGCCGTGGAATCCGGGATTTCGTTCTGGGCGGGCCGCACCGTGGACCAGTCGTTCTCCTGCATGGGCACCTCATACTTTCGGGTGATGATGCCGCCCGCGTCGTCGCTCTCGAGCTGCTGGATGATGACGCCGCCCTCGCCCAGCTTCAGCTCGGCGCCCTTCATGTCGATGTGGACATAGGCGCCGGACTTGATCTGGAAGGCGCACTTGTCCACGTCGATGCTGCCGCCCTCAATGGAGAGCTGACCGCCCCGGGCCTGATGCCACATGGTGAAGGCCCGCTTCGATTTCGTCTTCACATTCTTGAAGGACATGGGCTGGGTGCCGGTGCAGATGAAGATATAGTCGGGGGAGTAGAACTCGCAGTCCTCAAAGTGGTTGGTCACGCCGCCGTCGCCGTAGGCAATGTAGCCGCTGCCGCCCATGGTGTAGCCCCAGGTCCTGCCCGCCACGGTTTTGGTGGCGGTATATTTCTTCCCGGGCTGCGCCTCCTCCAGACGGCCGACGCCGGCCAGCACGTTTTTTGTGGTCAGGGACGTGGGCGGGTAGCCGGAGTCTGTGGACAGAGGCGCCCAGTTGTCCGCCACCACAATGCAGTCCTCATAGGTGACCTTGCCCGCATCCAAAACATTGGTGGCCCGGCAGTTGCCGTTCAGGCCCAGGGCGAAGGGAACGGTCTTCATCATGGGCACAGACAGGGAGCGGAAGTCCTCGTCAAAGGGATCGGCATCGATGGAGTCGATGACGGTATCTTTCACCTTGAGGTGGCTCTCGCCGCCGCACCAGACCGCGGAGCGGATCGCGCCCTCCACATGAATCCGGCTGTTCTCCACGGTCACGTCCGCGTCGCCGGTGGTCATGATGCCTGCGCCGTAGCCCTGGAAGTCATTGCCGCCGTTGCCTACGAAGCTCAGGTCCGCGCCGTCGACGTCGTACTTGCCGCCGGTGATCATCACGCCGTTGAACAGGTGCTGCCGGTCGTCAATCTTCAGATTTTTGGCCTGGGTGCCGGAGATCTCGCCGCCCAGGATCGCTGCCCGGACAGACTTTTCCTCCACGATCTTCCCGTCCTTGACCATCAGAGCCGCCCGGAAATGGTGGGTGTGGGCGCCACCGGGGCCGCCTGTGGATTTGGTGTGGGACTCAGTGACGGTGAGGGTCACGTTTTGATAGGCCCCGGGCTTCATGTTGGTGCCTACGCCGGAGACGGTCATGGTGACCTCTTTCCCGGCGCCGGCGGAGAACAGGTCCGCAGGACCGATCTCCAGAGAGTCCAGCTTCACAGTCTCCGGCACCAGCTTCAGGACAGGCAGCCCCGCTGTACCGGCCTTCATTGCCTCCACAAGCTGGCCGCAGGCCTCGTCCAGCGTGGGACCGGCAGGCACATAGGCCGTTTCCAGCTTCCGGAGCCGGGCCGCCTTCTCCGCCATAGCCTTCCGGGCATCTGCGTCCAGCGGCTTGTCCGCCCCGGCAAAGAACTTTCCGTCCTTCTCGGCCGGATCAAACAGCTCCAGGTCATAGCACAGGGCAACCGCACCGGTGTTTTTGACCGCCGCCCAATCCTCAAGCTCCTGGGCCTTGCCAGGCTTGGAGGGACCCATAGGCGGAGGGCCGCCGGGACCACCGGGGCCACCGGGACCACCGGGACCACCAGGACCGCCAGGGCCACCAGGCCCGCCAGGACCACCAGGACCACCGGGGCCGCCCATGGGGGGCATTCCGCCGGGTGCGCCAG
The DNA here is from genome assembly GCA_017469795.1 of Oscillospiraceae bacterium. GTDB lineage: Bacteria > Bacillota > Clostridia > Oscillospirales > Oscillospiraceae > HGM13006. Next base: position 14,696 of record JAFUFT010000003.1, on the reverse strand, counting down.
GACCCGGATCCATCATCTTTTTGAACAGAAGCATCTGCATTACCTCCTTTTGGATTTGATATATCATACCACAGATCCTTGTCCGGCGCAATGCTACGGGTTCAAAACAACCAAATAAAATACGTCTTGCCGTTTTCTTTGGGGAAAAGGTGTGATATAATAGCAGCAGCAATCCTTTGAAGGGGGCATTCTCATGGAAAAACTGGATTTCAACAACGAACTGATCCTGCAATGGCTCAGCTATTTCTCTCAGCATGCGGAGCTGGATCTCGGCACGCTGAAAATCCTGGACATCACCCGGGAGAACAAAAATATCATCCCTGCAGTACAGTCCTCCCGTCAGGTCATGGTGCTCACGGACGCGGGACATCCGGACATCTTCTATGATATGTGGGACGCGGGTCTCGGCGGCTGCGACGTGTGGTACAACGAGGGCAGCGACCCCTCCGGCCCCATCAAGCACGACAAGCTCCAGGATATGATCGACCGGGGCATCAACGCGCCGGCCGGCATGCTCATTGTCAACGAGGACTACCGGAGCACCTATCAGGTGGGTCTTTCCAATCAGCAGTTCACCGCCGGTTCCATCAAATACGTCTCCAGCGAAGTCCGGGCCGTGATCATGTCCTGGCTCCAGGCGGAGCTAAGAGACACGATCCTCACCGTGGGCGCCGCCAGTATCGCCGTGGAATCCGCGCTGGTGGCCGCAGAGGGCGCCCTGATTGCCGTGGAGCACTCCCCCCGGGACTGCGCTACCATGGAGGAAAATGCCCGCAAATTTGGCCTGAACAACGTGACCGTGGTGGGCAGCGTGGACGAGGCTGCTTCTCTCCCTGTTCCCGGCACCGCGTTCCTGGTGGCCTCCAAATTCATGGAGCACGAAATTGAGACGCTGATCCAGCGGAATCCCAAGATCCGTCTGTTCGTGTATACGCTGGACTTCCGGCACCTGTCTGCCGTTCCCAAGATCTTCGAGCGCCATGGCATCACCATCACCGAGGCCATTCAGGTTGGCGTCAACCGGCTCAATTCCCGGGGCGAGATGGAATCCGAACCCGCTCCGTGGCTGATTGCCGGACAGGTGAACTGAGTGTTCGAACATCTCCGGCGCGCCAGAAGCCTGCTGATGGGCCTGGCCATCATCGGCATCGCCTTCTACCACGCGCCATTTATCATCCATGATCCCTACTTCCGGCTGTTTCACAGCTGCCTCAACTGCGGCGTGGACATGTTCCTCTTTCTCTCCGGTCTCGGGGCCTGTCATTCCATCGCCCGCCGGGGCGGACGGGACTATCTGCGTCAGCGGGTCCGGCGGCTTCTGCCGGGACTGTACCTGTTCCTGATCCCATGGAGCCTCATCATGCTGATCCGGGGTTTCATGACCGGTTGGCAGTTTGTGGGCAGCGTGACGCTCCTGGGCTGGTGGATCGGCTGTCCGGTACAGCTCAACTGGTATTTCTCCGCCGTCTGGATGTTCTTCCTGCTGGCGGTCCCCTTGTACGCCCTGTTCCGGAGGGTCCGGTTCCCGGCGCTGCTCTGGGCCGGACTGATCCTTCTGTCCGCCGGGCTGGCGGCGGTGTGTCCGCTGGATCATCTGATGACCGCCGTGAGCCGGCTCCCCATTTTCCTGACCGGCATGCTCTTCGGCGTGCTGGAACAGCGGGGATTCCGGCATACCTGGCCTGTGCGCATTCTGCTGTGGGCTCTGATTCCCGTGGGCATCTGGCTGACGGGTTACGTCCAGTGGGGCGACGGCGGGGTCCTGTATGGATACCGCTACGGAATGTGGTGGTATCCATACGCTCTGATGATCCCGGGATACGCCGTCTTGTTCGCCGATCTGTCGGCGCTGCTGGAACGGAGCCGGATCCTGACCGCGGTACTGCAGCCGATCCGCCTTTGCGGGGAGAGCTCCGCAGAGATTTTGATGTTCCATGTGGGAATCTACAAATCCATCATGTACACCAATCACTTCCGGAACCGGGTCTGGGTCTGCATCATGCTGGGCTGTATCGTCCTTGGGTGCCTGTACCACTGTGTCGTCCTGCCGTTTCTCGGTCGGAAAATCAAAAGATTTTTGTCCGAAAGGTATTGACACGTCCGTACAAGTGTGCTATGATGTGCGCGTGGTCAGGATGTATGGAACAAGTGGGACGTTCCATTCCTCCCTGTGATATGCCAGTATGACAGAATACCACACGATGTTATCTCCTTTTTGGGACGCGGCGGCTTGTTTCCGTCCGTCCGCGCAGCCATTGGCCCTTGCCAGGGGGCCGGGCTGTGTACATCACAACAACACAACACTCCTAAAATCGTGGGCGGGCAGTCAAGGGGCTGTCCGTTTGCGGTTTTTATTCGGGAATAATCCGCTAAAAAATCCTGCGCCCCTGCGCGGGATTTTGTATTGTGCCACAAAATGGCCAAAATCTCGGAATCGTGGTTGCACTTTTCCCGCGGAAAAGCTATAATGTAATACGATTCTGCGAAATGTTGCTGAGGAGGCAAGTGATATATGAAAAACACCGAAAAGACCATGGAAAAGATCGTAGCTCTCTGCAAAAACAGAGGCTTTATTTTTTCCGGCAGCGAGATCTACGGCGGTCTGGCCAACACCTGGGACTACGGCCCGCTGGGCGTGGAACTGAAGAACAACGTCAAGAAGGCTTGGTGGAAAAAGTTCGTTCAGGAGAACCCCTACAACGTGGGACTGGACTCCGCCATCCTGATGAACCCTCAGGTCTGGGTTGCCTCCGGTCATGTGGGCGGTTTTTCCGACCCGCTGATGGACTGCAAGGAATGCCACGAGCGGTTCCGCGCCGACAAGGTCATTGAGGACTGGTGCAAGGACAACGATTTTGATCTGGGCCACAGCGTGGACGCCATGAGCCAGGCGGAGATGAAAGCGTTCGTGGAGGAGCACAACGTCTGCTGCCCCACCTGCGGCAGCCACAACTGGACCGATATCCGTCAGTTCAACCTGATGTTCAAGACCTTCCAGGGCGTCACCGAGGACGCCAAAAATACCGTGTACCTGCGGCCCGAGACCGCCCAGGGCATCTTCGTCAACTTCCAGAACGTCCAGCGCACCACCCGGAAAAAGCTGCCCTTCGGCGTGTGCCAGGTGGGCAAATCCTTCCGGAATGAGATCACCCCCGGCAACTTCACCTTCCGGACCCGGGAGTTCGAGCAGATGGAGCTGGAGTTCTTCTGTAAGCCCGGCACCGAGCTGGAGTGGTTCGTCTACTGGAAGGAGTACTGCCATAACTGGCTGCTCAAGCTGGGCATGAAGGACGAGAACCTGCGGCTCCGGGATCATGAGCCCGAGGAGCTGTCTCACTACTCCAACGCCACCACTGACTTTGAGTTCACCTTCCCCTTCGGCTGGGGCGAACTGTGGGGCGTGGCTTCCCGGACCAACTTCGACCTGACCGCCCACCAGAACACCTCCGGCAAGGATATGACATACTTCGATCAGGAGACGGGCGAGCACTATATCCCCTACGTCATCGAACCCTCCCTGGGCGCGGACCGGGTGACCCTGGCCTTCCTGGTAGACGCCTACGACGAGGAGGTTGTCGGTCAGGACAAGAAGGGCAACGACGACGTCCGCGTGGTGCTGCGGCTCCATCCGGCCCTGGCACCCTTCAAGTGCGCGGTCCTGCCCCTCAGCAAGAAGCTGGGCGATAAGGCCACGGAGATCTACAACGAACTCTCCAAGACCTTCATGTGCGACTATGACGAGGCCGGCTCCATCGGCAAGCGCTACCGTCGGGAAGACGAGATCGGTACTCCCTTCTGCATCACCGTGGACTTCCAGACCGTGGGCGAGGAGAACACCCCCGCCGACCACTGCGTCACCGTCCGGGAGCGCGACTCCATGGAGCAGGTGCGTATCCCCATCGCGGATCTGCAGGCCTATCTGACCGAAAAACTGGCGTTTTGAGCCATAACATAAAGGAATGATTTGATGGACAACAAACAGCTTTCTATTCTGGCCACCCGTGGCCGGCTTCTGGCGCTCCAGTGCGTCTACGAGGCCGCCTCAGGCCATCCCGGCGGCTCCATGTCCGCCATGGATATTCTCACCACCCTGTATTTCGACATCATGAAGGTGGATCCCGCCGATCCGAGGAACCCGGACCGGGACCGTTTTGTGCTCTCCAAGGGCCACTGCACCCCCGCCCTCTATTCTGTACTGGCGCTGCGGGGCTACTTCCCGGTGGAGGAACTCCACAAGTTCCGTTCCATTGAGGATCACTATTCCGGTCATCCGGACATGGTCCACGTCAAGGGCGTGGATATGTCCACCGGTTCCCTGGGACAGGGCATTTCCGCCGCGGTCGGCATGGCCATGGCCGGGAAACTGGATGGCAAGAATTATCGGGTCTACACGGTTCTGGGCGACGGCGAGATCGAGGAGGGCCAGACCTGGGAGGCCGCCATGGCCGCTGCCAAATACCATCTGGACAACCTCTGTGCGGTGGTGGACGTGAACGGCCTGCAGATTGACGGTAAAACTGCGGACGTGATGCCTTCCGAGCCCCTCGACGAGAAGTACGCCGCCTTCGGCTGGCACGTGATCAAGATCGACGGGCATGACTTCATGCAGATCCGCTCCGCCTTCCATGAGGCGGAGATGGTTAAGGGCCAGCCTACCGTGATCCTGGCCCGGACGGTCAAGGGCAAGGGCATCTCCTACATGGAGAACAACGCCGGCTGGCACGGCAAGGCTCCGTCTGACGAGCAGTACGAGACCGGCAAAGCGGAGCTGGAAGCGCTCCTGAACGGATTGGAGGCGGAGTGATATGAAGATTGCAACCCGTGCCGCATACGGCAAGGCGCTGGCAGCGCTGGGCGAGGCTTATCCGGATCTGGTGGTCCTGGACGCGGATCTCTCCGGCTCCACCATGACCAAGGATTTTGCCGCCAAGTATCCCGATCGTTTCTTTGACATGGGCATCGCCGAGGGCAACATGGCCGGCGTGGCCGCCGGTCTGGCCGCCTGCGGCAAGAAGCCTTTTATCAACTCCTTTGCCATGTTCTCCGCCGGCCGTGCCTGGGAGCAGGTTCGGAATTCCATCGCCTATCCCGGCCTCAACGTGAAGGTCATCGGTTCCCACGGCGGTCTCTCCGTCGGCGAGGACGGCGCCACCCACCAGTGCGTGGAGGACTACGCCATCATGCGGGCGATCCCCGGGATGCTGGTCCTCTCCCCCTGCGACGGTCCGGAGATGGAGTTGGCGGTAAAGGCGCTGCTGGAATATGACGGTCCCGCCTATATGCGTCTGGGCCGTCTGGCGGTGGAGTCCGTCACGGACACCATCCCCGGCTACACCTTCGAGATCGGCAAGGGCAGTGTCCTGAAGGACGGCTCTGACGTGACGGTCATCGCCACGGGCATGATGGTCCAGTGCGCCTGTGAGGCCGCTGAGGCCCTCGCTGCAGAGGGCATCTCTGTCCGGGTCATCGACATGCACACCATCAAGCCCATCGACCGGGAGCTGGTGCTGCAGGCCGCCCGGGAGACCGGCTGCATCGTCACCTCCGAGGAGGCCAACATCATCGGCGGACTCGGCTCGGCTGTGGCGGAGGTTGTTTCCGAGGGCTGTCCCGTTCCCGTGGTGCGCCACGGCGTGGCGGACGAGTTTGGCCGTTCCGGCAAAGCCCAGGCCGTTCTGGACGCCTACAAGCTCAACGCTGCAGGCATCGCCGAAAAGGTCAAATACGCCTTGACCCTGAAGAAATAAGCGGACGGAGGGGCCCTCGCCCCTCCGTTTTTCCAGGAGGAACCTATGAAAGACGCTCTGATCCAAGGCGCCGCCGCGCTGGATCTCCCGCTCTCCGACCGGCAGGCGGAAACCTTCTGCGCCTTCGGCCGGGCGCTTTTGGAGAAAAACCAGGTCATGAATCTGACCGCTATCACGGAACCCCGGGCGGTGGCAGGGCTCCACTTCCTCGATTGCGCCGCCCTGCTGCGGTATGCGGATTTTCGGGGAAAGACCGTGATCGATGTGGGCTGCGGCGCGGGATTCCCCGGTGTTCCCCTGAAAATCGCGGAGCCGGACATCCATCTGACGCTGCTGGACAGCCTCCGCAAACGGGTGGACTGGCTGGCCGAAACGCTGCCCGGTCTGGGAATCGAGGCCGAGTGCGTCTCTGCCCGGGCCGAGGAATACGTGGCCGCTCACCGGGAATGCTATGACATCGCGGTGTCCCGGGCGGTGGCCCGGCTGAATGTTCTGGCGGAGCTCTGCATGCCCTTCGTGCGGCCCGGCGGCGTGTTTCTGGCCATGAAATCCGCAGACAGCGACGAGGAGATCTCCCAGGCGGCCCACGCCATTGCCCTGCTGGGCGGACGGGTGGAACGGCTGGCGGATTACCCGGTCCCCGGCACCGACGCAATCCACCGGGCAGTGGTCATCCGGAAGGAGAAGCCGACTCCCCGGCAGTACCCCCGCAGATTCGCAAAAATCAAGCAGTCCCCTCTGACATAGTTTTCGCCGCACAACATGATTCGATGTTGTGCGGTTTTTCTCTCTTTGCGCATATACTATCATCAGCCGCCGTTCACAATTCTCACACATTTTCTTCCATCCGTCCAAATAATCCTGTTGAAATTTGCTGAATTACTGATATAATAGATATGTGCGACCATTAAGGAGGTATACCCATGGGAGAGGTACTTGTGATTACATCCGGAAAGGGCGGAACCGGGAAAACCACGCTCTGCGCCGGAATCGCCTCCTGTCTTGCCGCCATGGGTCAGAAGGTCCTGGCAATCGACTGCGATATCGGCCTGAACAACCTGGACATTGCCCTGGGCATGACGGATTGCGCCACGGTCAGTTTTCTGGACGTGATGATGGAGAATCAATACCTCTCCGACGCGCCGGAACACCCGGTGATCCCGGGCCTGCAGCTGCTCACCGCCCCCACCAAGACCCGTGCCGGTCTGGTGGATGATATTATCTTCGGACGCCTCATTGAGGAGGCTGCGGAGAGCTATGACTGGGTCCTTCTGGACGCCCCTGCCGGCATCGGATACGGCTTTGATCTGGCCACCGCCTATGCAAGCCGGGCCATCCTGGTGGCCACGGCTGACGCAGGTTCCCTGCGGGACGCCCAGCAGACTGCGGCGCTCCTGACGGAAAAAGGCATCAAGCAGATCGAGCTGGTGGTCAACCGGGTCACCAGACGGCTGCTCAATTCCGTCCGGTCCAACATCGACGACATCATGGACCACGTGGGGCTTCCTCTTCTTGGCCTGATCCCGGAGGATCCCATCGTACCGGTTGCGGCTGCCAACAGCAGCGCGCTGGTTCTGCGGAGCCGCAAGGGCGCCGCGATGGCCTGCCTGCGGATTTCCCGGCGTCTTCTGGGCATGGACGCACCGCTTATGCATATTCGATACTGAGTTATGGAATGATTTGACGGAGATGGGAGGAACGAATTTGAATATTGCTATCATGGCACAAGACAAAAAGAAAGAACTGATGATCCAATTCTGTATTGCATATAAAGGTATCCTCGCCAAACACAATCTGTCTGCCACCAGCACCACCGGCCGTCTGGTTGCGGAAGCAACCGGCCTGCCGATCACGCTCTACCTGTCCCGGGCCCAGGGCGGCCAGCAGCAGGTAGGCGCCCGTATTGCCTATAACGAAATCGATCTGCTTCTGTTTTTCACCAATCCCAGCATCAATGACCCCGTACAGGAACAGAACCTGCTGCAGATCGAGCGGCTGTGCGATATGCACAACGTTCCCTATGCCACCAACCTGGCCACCGCGGAAATGCTGATCCTGGGCCTGGACCGGGGCGATCTGGACTGGCGCGAGGGCAACGGGAAGAATGCGCCGCTCTACTGAGCCCGGCAATACCAATTCACCGATACTAAGGATGTGTCTTCATTCATGGGTAAAATAAGATTTCTCGCGGCATTGCTGGCCGCAAAAACGTGCGGCCTGGGGCTTCGGCTTCTGGGCCGCAATGCCAGTTATCTGCCGGGGAAAGTTGCGATCAAGCTCTGCCCGGATTTTCTGGGTCATATCGGGCGGCCGGAAACCATCATCGCCGTGACCGGGACCAACGGAAAAACCACCGTCAGCAACATGGTGGCCGACATTCTCACCGCGTCGGGTTATGACGTGATCAACAACGGCCTCGGCTCCAATATCAACGCCGGCGTGGCCAGCACCCTCATCGACAACAGTACAATCACCGGCCGGGCGAAAAAGCAGCTGGCGGTTTTGGAGGTGGACGAGCGCAGCTCTCTGAAGATCTACCCCTATCTGGAACCGGACTATATCGTCTGCACCAATATCATGCGGGACTCTGTCACCCGCAACGCCAACACGGACTTTATCACCTATATCATCTCCAGTGCCGTCACGGCCCGTTCCCGCCTGATCCTCAACGGCGACGACATCATTTGTTCCGGACTGGGCAGCGACGCCAACGAGAAGGTCTTCTACGGCGTGGAGTACCGCACCGGCGGTGAGCACCAGGGGACGGAGCTCAAGGACATCACCTACTGTCCCGTCTGCGGGCAGGAGCTGGAGATCGAGTACCTGCGCTACAACCACATTGGCCGGGTCCACTGCTCCGCCTGCGACTTCCGCTCCCCGGATCTGCAGTACCGGATCACGGCACTGGATCGGGATCAGGCGTGCTTTACCATGGTTCAGCGGGAGAATACTGAGACATACCCCATGGTCAACGACAACATCACCAATATGTACAACACTGCCGCCGCCATCGCGGTGCTGTCGGAATTCGGCCTGACGCCGGAGCAAATCCGCTCCGGACTGTCCAGTCTCCATATCGTGTCCTCCCGTTTTGACCGGGAGACCGTCTGCGGCAAACCCGTCACCATGCAGCTGGCCAAGAGCTGGAATCCGGTGGCCTGCTCCCGGGCGTTTGACTATCTGCGCTGCTCCGAGGGAGAAAAAAAGACAGCCATCGTGATGATCGACTATATGGTGGATCACACCGAAAACGTCTGCTGGCTCTATGACTGCGACTACTCAGCCTTTGCCGATCCCTCCATCACCCGGCTGATCTTCGGCGGCCCCCGGGGGAAGGATCACATCGTCCGCTGCATGATCGACGGCGTGGACAAAGACAAGATCGTCACTACGGAGGACCTCTTCGACACCGTGAACCATGTGGTTCCGGAGGATGCGGACAGCTTCTTCATCCTCTACGACCTGTACCTGGTGGAAGAAGCAAAGAAAGTTGAAGCGTTGCTCAAAAAGCGGATCGAGGAGGCGAACCAATGACCATCGAAGTTCTGTTTCCGAAGCTCTGCAATCTCTACGGAGACATCAAAAACATGGACTATCTGCGTCTTTGTCTGCCGGAGGCGGAGTTTGTGGAGACGCAGATCACTGACGAGCGCCCCCGTTTTGCCGACAGCGACGTGGACATGGTGTTCCTCGGCTCCATGAGCGAGGCCTCCCAGAAGCGGGTTGTCCGCTGGCTGGAGCCCTATCGGGCGCGGATTGAAGAGATGATCGACAGCGGAACCGTGTTCCTCGCCACCGGCAACGCCTTTGAGGTGTTCACGGATTCCATCGAAAACCTCACTACAAAAGAAACGTTCCCGGGTTTGGGCCTGTTCCACCTGACGACGAAGGTTGATCTGTTCGACCGCTACAACGGCAAGAACATCGGCCCGGTGGACGGGATTCAGGTGGTCGGCTTCCGGTCCCAGTTCAGTCAGGTTTACGGAGACAACAGCGACGGGTACTTCATGGCCTGTGAAAAGGGCGCCGGCATCAACCGGAAAAGCACCCTGGAGGGCGTCCGCCGGAAGAACTTTTTCGGCACCCACCTGCTTGGGCCTCTGCTGATCCTGAACCCGCTCTTCACCGAGCATCTGATGGGCCTGATGGGTGTGCCGGAGCCGAAGGCCGCCCTGCGGGAGGAGACCATCGCCGCCTATGAGCAACGTCTGGAGGAATTCAGCAACCCCAAGGTGACCTTCATTGACTCCCACTGATCCCGGCTCCTACGAGGTGTATCTGCTGGAATGCGCCGACGGCACCCTCTATACCGGCATTGCCCGGGACGCGGAGGCACGGCTTGCGGTCCACAACAGCGGCCGGGGCGCCAAATACACCCGCAGCCGCCTGCCGGTGACGCTCCGGTATCGGGAAACGCAGCCGGATAAAGGCGCCGCCCTCCGGCGGGAGCTGGAGATCAAGAAGCTGACCCGAACAGAAAAGCTGCGGCTGATCGAAACGCAGGAAAAAAGGACGAGGCATGAGCCTCGTCCTTTTTGACTGTTCTTACTTGAAATACCGATCCAGCAGGCCCTGCATCGCTCTGCCGTGTCTTGCCTCGTCGCGGGCCATCTCATGGACGGTGTCGTGGATGGCGTCCAGGTTCAGGGCCTTGGCGCGCTTAGCCAGGTCGGTCTTGCCGTTGGTGGCGCCGATCTCGCAGTCGATCCGCCACGCCAGATTCTTCTTGGTGGAATCGGTCATGTTGGGCTCCAGCTCGCTGCCCAGCAGCTCCGCGAACTTGCAGGCGTGCTCGGCCTCTTCATAGGCTGCCTTCTCCCAGTACGCGCCGATCTCAGGATAGCCCTCCCGATAGGCAACGCGGGCCATGCACAGATACATGCCGACCTCAGAGCACTCGCCCTCAAAGTTGGAGCGCAGGTCAGCCTTGATATCGTCGGGCGCATTGGCGGCTACACCGAACACATGCTCGGCGGCATAGGCAGCGCCTTCTTCCATCTTGATGAACTTCTCACCGGGAACGCCGCACAGGGGGCACTTGAAGCCCTCGGGGATTGCGTCGCCCTCAAAAATGTAACCGCAAACGGGACATGAAAACTTTGCCATAATATTGACCTCCATTGTAAGAAATTATAGAAACGGGATCTGCCCGTCATCTAAGAAGTTGTCCGGCGGCATGCAGGACACAGGCCGGTCAGCCGCAGAGAGGTTCCGCGAACGCTCCAGCCGGATGCATCCTCCGCGCGGCGGCGCAGTTCTTCGGAAACGCCGGAATCCGGAAGATCCTCCACGGCCCCGCACCGGAGGCACACCAAATGCCCGTGAGGATGCAGATCCGCGTCAAACCGCTCCTGCCCTGCCACAGTGCCCACAGAACGGATCCTGCCCGCTTCCTTGAGCTGGGCCAGATTCCGGTATACCGTGGCAAGACTCAGATCCGGGAATTCCGGCAGAAGCTGCTGATAGATCCAGTCAGCCGAAGGATGCGTTTTCGTTCCGCAGAGACAGTCATAAATCGCGGCGCGTTTTTTACTGAATCGCTGCATGTTAGCCACCCTTAACAAGAATGATTCTTATTTATATTGTGATTGTACCACAACTCCAGTCGTTTGTAAAGCAGCAATTCGTGAATTTTTTATAAAAACAAAGGGGCAGTTGCCTGCCCCTTTGTTCTTTCATAATCAGGAAGCGATTCCGTAACGGTACTTCGCCGTCAGGATCCGAACGACGCTTTCATCGATTCTGGCCTCGGAGATCTCTCCGTTTTCCACAGCCTCCGTCAGCGCTTCGATGGCGCCGCTGAGATTGTTCACGCACAGCAGCATATCGCAGCCCGCCTGAACCGCTTTCACTGCCGCCTCGCCGGATGTATAGAGATCTGTGATAGCCTCCATATTCAGCGCGTCCGTAATGATGATCCCCTCATATCCCATCTGGGCCCGAAGCATTCCGTTGACGATGGCACTGGACAGGGAGGCGGGGTTGTCCTTATCGATCTCCGTCATGGTCATATGGCCCACCATGATCATCGGCGCGCCGGCCGTGATGGCCTCCTGGAACGGAACGAGATCGCAGCTCTGCAACTCCTCCGTGGTGCGTGCGGAAGCCGCAAAGCCGTCATGGGTATCCTCGCCGGTACTGCCGTGTCCCGGGAAATGCTTGGGGGCGCACAGCACGCCGCCGTCCACAAAGCCCCGGACCTCCTGCTTCACCATGGCCGCCACCATTTTGGGATCGGAGCCGAAACTGCGGTCCGCTACCACGGTGTTTTCCCGGTTGGTCAGCACGTCTGCCACCGGCGCGAAGTCCACGTTGAATCCCAGCGAGCGCATATCCTCCGAGATGGTGTATCCGATATCATAGGCCTGCTGGGTATCTCCAGTGGCGCCGTATACGGCCATATCCTCAAACTCCGTGGTTCCCAGATTGTCGGCCAGCCGGGCCACAGAACCGCCCTCCTCGTCGACGCCGATGAACAGGCCGAATCCGGAACGCTCCCGGGCGTAATTCTGGAGGTTGGAGATCATGGTCTTGGTCTGGTCCATGGTGACCAGATTCTGCGCGAAGTAGACCACGCCGCCCACCGGATATTTATTGAAGGAAACCTGGGTGGCGCTTCCGCTCTGAGTGACTTTGGTATATCCTGTCAGGCTCTCCTGGGTGACGAACATCATCTGGCAGATCTTTTCCTCCAGGGTCATGTTCGCTACGGTTTGCTGGGCCTTCACGAGGTTGACGTCCTCGCCCACCTCTGTGGTGATGACCGGGGCCTCCACCCGCTCCGCAGGTTCTTCCTCCGATTGATCCGTATTGACAAATGTATTGATCGGCTCCGGCAGCTCTTCATCGAGTCCAAGCTCCGCCCGGGCCGCCTCCTGGGCCTGAAGGGCCTCCAGGTTTTTGTAACCATCCTGGAACAGCAGCGTGGCGCCAACGGCAACGCCCGCGACCACAACAACAGCCAGCAGAATAAAAACCAACACACGTTTTCCCATCGGAAAACCTCCATTCTATGGATTCCGTTGCGTATAGTATAACGCATTCCCGCATGTTTTTCCACAGCAATTTCAAAAATCTGACGATATTCTGTAAATTTCGGGATTCAAAAAAAATTGTGCTTTTTTCAACAAATTTCAAAGAATTTCAAGACAAACGTCTAAAACTGTGTTATAATAGCCGGGCAGGTGTTATGTCAATTAAGAAAGGAAGAATAATATGGCTGACACATCCTCAATCTATAAAATTTGTCCTCACTGCGGGCAGTCTGTCTCTGTGGCAGCTAAATTCTGCCCCTCTTGCGGCAACCTGTTTTCCGAAGAGAATACGGACTTTGTCGCCTACGAACGCTACAGCGAGACCCAGCCCGCTGCACCGCAGGCCGGCGCTCCCCAATACAGGGGCCCGGATCAGAGCGGCGGCGGTATGGTAAACGGTCCCCGTCCCCTCGGGCAGGAACCCGGAACCAGCCAGGGATTCCGTCCGGTTCAGTCGCCCTCTGCGGTTCGCGCCATGGCGGAGTCTGCCATAGAAGATGACGACGGCGGAAGCGCACCGCCTCCCATGGGTGGAAAGGGCGTTGGCGATGACGACGAGCCCGGCCATTCCGGCATCATTGTCACCGCTGTGGCAGCCGTGCTGCTGATCGCCGTGGTGGCTGCCGGCGTGATCATGGCTTTCCGCATGGGCATTCTCGGCAACACCGCGGAGGACCCCATGGCGCTGGCCCAGGAAGCCTATGACAACCAGAACTACGAAGAAGCCATCGCCCAACTGGAGCAGATGCTCCGGGAGGGCTCCGGCACACCGGAGGCCTATGATCTGATGGCCCGCTCCTTTGAGGCCAGCGGAAACCTGCAGGGTGCGGCGGAAACCTGGCTCAAAGGCTACGCCAACACCCAGGACAGCACTTTGAAGCGCTCCGCCATCGACAGCTATCTGAAGCTGGGCGATCAGGCCAAGGAGGACGGCAATACCGAGGCTGCCAAATCGTACTATAACACCATTCTCGAGCGGCTGGACACCAATAACTCCACCGCCATCGCAGGCCTGAGCAGTCTCAAGGAGACCGTGGCCGCTACGCCCTCTCCCTCTGCCAGTCCCTCCGCCGCGCCGGGGATCAACGGTCTGACGCCGCCCTCTCCCGCATCCGCTCCTTCCGCCGTTTCCGGCGCCCCCGGCACCAACGGATCCAACGGCTCAGGTGCGAACGGATCCGGCACCAACGGATCTACTCCGGTGGCAGAAGGAGAAGAGGTCGTCGTGACTCCGACCCCCACGCCTACTCCGACCCCCACGCCTACTCCCACGCCGGAGCCGACCCCCACGCCAACACCCACTCCGACGCCTACGCCCACGCCCACGCCGACCCCGGAGCCCACGCCCACGCCGACCCCGGAGCCCATTACCTATGAGCTCGACGGCCATAAATATGAATTGGTCATCAGCGACACCAGCTGGTGGGGCGCCCATGAGGCTGCGGCCAGCGCCGGCGGGCATCTGCTCACCATCAACTCCGAAGCGGAATTCAACAAGGCCGCTTCTGTGGCCTCTGAAAACGGAGTCGTGTTCCTGCGGCTCAACGCCATTCGCGGCGACTGGGAATATGACGAATGGAACAACGGCGAGAGCTTCAGCTACACCGCTTGGATGGACGGCGAGCCCAGCGGCGGCGATGAGGAATACCTGTGCATGTTCAACGTCGGTGGCACCTGGTACTATAACGACACCACCGATTCCGTCAGCGAGTATTCCGGCCGTCAGGGTTACATCATCGAATACTGATTCCAATGGCAAACCCCCTTCGGAGTGATGAACCGCTCCCCGTCAAGTAGACAGTGAAATAATTAAAGAAAAGTTCACAGCGCTGCGGCGCTGTGGCAACCGCAGATTTCGGTAGGCCGCTAAAGCGTCCGACCGGAATTTGCGGTTATTATGCCGCTAAATATAGAT
>JAFUFT010000040.1 GCA_017469795.1 Oscillospiraceae bacterium | reverse complement strand
TATAGCACACATTCTCCAAAAGGTCAAGAACTTTTTACACTTTTCAGAGAAAATTTTTGAGCCCCGCTGCGCTTTCACGCCCGGTTCTCAAGTGCTCGGCTATTATAGCCCCTACACCCCGGTTTGTCAACTGGTTTTTTCCGTTTTGTGTATTTTTTGTTTTGCTTTCCATCCCTTGTGGTTCTTTTCGATCATAAAGCACAATTTATGGCCAGGTTTCACAAATTGCAACCCCTGCGCCCCCTTGCAGGGCAGCCGGAATCATGGTATCATGATCTCACTATGACCATTTCGGAGGGCATTATGACCGCACCACTGTATGATTCTCTGCAGCGCTTCGCCGATTCCGATCCGCTGCGGCTGCACATGCCGGGACACAAGGGCCGGATGGACGGTCTGTTCCGGGACACTGCGTCCATCGACTTTACGGAACTCCCACCCACCGGCAACCTCTACACCGGCGAGGGCCCTATCGCTGATGCTGAGGCTCTGTTTGCCCGGGCCGGCGGCGCCAGGGACGCGCTGTTCTTCACCTGCGGCGCAACCCAGGGCATCTATACCATGCTGGCCGCCGCAGTGGGCCGGGACGGAACGCTGATCCTGGACCGGGGCTGTCACAGGAGCGTCTACCACGGCATGGCGCTGCTGGACATTACGCCGGTCTATCTGCAGCCGCCGCTGCTGCCTGGGCTGGGTCTGCCGGCCCCCGTTTCCGGGGAATCGCTGGAACAGGCGCTGGCGGAGCATCCTGAGGCGAGCGCCGTCTTTCTGACCTCCCCCAGCTACTACGGCGTGATCACGGATCTCCGGCCGCTGGCAGAGATCTGCCGCCGGCATGGCGTCTTTCTCCTGGTGGATCAGGCCCACGGGGCCCACTTTCCCTTTGCGGGACTTCCCACTGCCGTGGAGGAGGGCGCGGATCTGGCGGTGGTCTCCGCCCACAAGACTCTGCCCGCGCTGGGCTCCTCCTCTATATTATATGTAGGACATCGGGCGCCGTGGGACAGGCTCCGGCTCAAATCCCTGGCTCAGATCTTCGCCACCACCTCTCCCAGTTACCCCATTCTGGCCTCCATTGACCTGGCCAGAGCGTCCCTGGAGGGGACGGAGGACTATCGGAATGCGGCCGCCCTGACTTTGGAATTCCGGGACCGGATCCGCAGGGAAACTCCCTTCCGCCCCATGGCGGAGGACGACGGCATCTCCCTGGATCCCTGCCGTCTGACCGTAGACACCGCCGCCGGGGGGCTGTCCGGGACGGAGGCCGACCGACTCCTGCGGGAGAAGAACATCTATGTGGAGATGGCGGACCCAACGTATCTGGTGGCCATTATCACCTGCCGGGACACCCGGGCGGACCTGGAACGGTTCCTCGCGGCCCTGAAGGCCCTTCCGGCTGGCACCCCCCTCCGGCATGAGGACGCCCTTCCCCCGGCGCCGGTGGTCCGGCAGCGCATCCGGACGGCGGTGTTCGGCCACGGAGAGCCGGCAGTGCTGGCGGAGGCGGCCGGGCGGATCTCGGCGCAATTTGTCGCCCCCTATCCGCCGGGGATCCCGGTGATCGCGCCGGGCGAGGAAATTACTGAAAAACATATAGCTTATTTGAAAAATAAGAGTTATAATGTATCTGGAAAAGTATCTGTGATCCCACAGGCGAGAAAGAAGGAGGATCTTCCATGAAACTGCTGTTTGCCATCGTAGACCGTGAGGATGCCAATACTGTGGTGAAAAACCTGAGCCATCGGGGCTTTTCCTCCACCAAGCTCCCCACCACAGGCGGTTTCCTGCTGTCCAACAACATCACCCTGCTGGTCGGCGTGGAGGACAAGATGGTCCAGACCGTGATCGACATCATCAAGGAGTATTCCCACAGCCGCAAACAGGTGATTCCCACCAACGACCTGTCCTTTGACTTTGACACCAGCATGCCGCTGGAGGTGGCCGTGGGCGGCGCCACGATCTTCGTTGTGGATGTGGACCGCTTCGAAAAGGTCTGATGCGGTTTCCCGGCTTCTACGGCAACAAGGCCCTGAAGATGCGGCTCTCCGCCGCCGGGGACAGGCTGTCCCATTGCTATATTCTGGAGGGCCCCGCCGGCTCCGGGAAAAAGACTCTGGCGGGGCTTCTTGCCGCCGCCATGGAGTGCGAGGGCGCCGGAGACCGGCCCTGCGGAACCTGCAGCGCCTGCCGGAAGGCTCTGAAAAACGAGCACCCTGACATCATCACCATAGACAGTGATAAAGCCACCATACCCATCCGGCTGATCCGGGAGATGCAGGCGGACGCCTATATCAAGCCCAACGAGGGCCGCCGGAAGGTGTATCTCATCCCCCGGGCCGGGGACATGCAAGGCCCGGCGCAGAACGCCCTGCTGAAGCTGCTGGAGGAACCGCCGTCCTACTGCGCCTTCCTGCTGCTCACCGACACCTCGGAAAAGCTGTTGGAGACCGTCCGTTCCCGGGCGGTGACGCTGACGATGTCTCCCCTGTCCCGGCAGCAGCTTTCCGCTGCGATCCGGGAACGGGAGCCCGGAACCCCTCTGGAGGAGCTGGACCGGGCCATGGATCGGAGCGACGGGTATCTCGGCGCGGCGTTGACGCTGCTCCACACACCGGACACCGAGCTGGAGCAGAAGGCTCAGACGCTGGCTGACGGATTCGCTTCCGGTGATGAACTGGCATTCCTGAGCGTTTTGATGCCGCTGGAGAAGCTCAGCCGCACGGACTTCCTGCAGCTGCTGACCATCCTCCAGCGGAGCTTTGTCCGGGCCATGGATCCTGGCCGCACCGGGACATCTTCTCTGAGCCGCTGTACCCGGCAGCAGCTGTTTGACGGCGCCCGGGCCATCGACGGCGCCATCTCACTTCTGCAGGCCAACGGTTCCTCCGGCCACGCCGTGGGGCATCTGATGGCGGCGATGCGGCCCTGAGATAACAATATGTGAAAATTGGAGTTTGTGGAGGTCTTTCCGGGAAGCCTCCGGCGGCCCATTCCGTGCGATGGCCCCCGGAGGGATAGCGCAAGGACCCCTACAAACTCCCATATATAAATCCGTAGATTGGAGAACAACATGAACAACGACAACACCCATCAGGAGCAGCAGTCCCCTGTTGTTACCTTCAGCAACATTCCCCTGGATGACGAGCCCGTCTCCCCGGGCTTTGACACACTGCCCCCGGAGGCTACACAGACGCCTATGGTCACCGTGGCGGACATCCAGTTCAAAAAGGGCGGCAAGGTCTACTACTTCGATCCCGGCAGCCTGAGCCTGACCGCCGGGGACGAGGTGATCATCGACACCGCCCGGGGCCCGGAGTACGGCTTCTGCTCCGGCGGAAACCATGACATTCCCCGGTCTCAGGTGATCCCGCCCCTGCGGCAGGTGATCCGCATCGCCACGGATCGGGACAAGCAGGTCCGCCAGGAATATAAGAAAAAGGAATTCGAGGCGCTGGCGGTCTGCCAGCAGAAAATCGCGGAACACAAGCTGGATATGAAGTTGGTCTCCGCGGAATACAGCTTTGACGGCAGCAAGATCCTGTTCTATTTCACCGCCGACGGAAGGGTGGACTTCCGGGATCTGGTGAAGGATCTGGCGGCCATCTTCCGCACCCGGATCGAGCTGCGGCAGATCGGCGTCCGGGACGAGGCGAAAATGCTGGGCGGGCTCGGCATCTGCGGCCGTCCCTTCTGCTGCAAGCAGTTTCTGGACGATTTCCAGCCGGTGTCTATCAAAATGGCCAAGACCCAGAGCCTCAGCCTCAACCCCACCAAGATCTCCGGCACCTGCGGACGGCTCATGTGCTGCCTGAAATACGAGCAGGACGCCTATGAGTCCCTGATCAAGACCAGCCCGAAAAACGATTCCCTGGTGAACACCTACGACGGTGTGGGCACGGTCACCGACACCAACCTGCTCAAGCAGACCGTCAAGGTCCGGCTGGAGCAGGACCCGAGCTCCATCAAGACCTACAACAACTGCGAGATCTGTGTGCTTCGGAACGGAAAGGCGAAAAAGACCGACCCTCCCATCGACACCAATATCCCGCCTCTGCCCAAGCCGGAAAAGAAACCGGAGCCGGAGGAGATCACGCTGTTTGACGAATCCAAGCTTTCCAACTACCGCCAGCCGGATCAGCCTGCGGAGCGCGGCCAGTCCGGGAAGCCGGAAGCTGCCGGCGAGTCCCGGCAGAGCCGCCGGGGCAAAAACCGGCAGGAGCGGAAACCCCATCCCAAGGGCGGCGAGAACAAAAAGAGCCGGCCTTCCAAGGAAAAGCAGGAAACCGCTCCCAAAGCTCAGGAGCCGCAGGAAAAGCAGGAGGCCGCGAAGAAGTCCCGCAACCGGAAGAAGCGCTACTACCGGAGCAGGAAATCCGGCGGGCAGAAGCCCGAATGACCCGGGTCCTGCACATCCTCACCGACAGCAACATCGGCGGGGCCGGCCGGTATCTGATCAACTATCTGCGGTTCCGGAACCGGGAACAGTTCGACGTTTCCGTGGTGCTGCCGGCGGGCAGCCGGCTCCTTCCGGAGATCCAGGCCATGGAGGTCCCGGTCTTTGAGGCGGAGGGCATTTCAGACCGTTCCCTTTCCCTGCTGGCAGTGACCGGTCTGAAAAAGCTCCTGCGGGAGCAGAAGCCGGACCTTGTCCACACCCATGGCTCCTTCAGCGGCCGCATTGCCGCGAAGCAGTGCCGCATCCCGGTGATATACACCCGGCACAGCGCCTTTCCGGTGCCGTCCTATCTGAAAAAAGGACCGGCCCACCGGCTCTACAGCGCACTGGACCGTCACTACGCCGACCACGTCATCGCCGTCAGTCCCGCAGCGGCGGAGAATCTCCGGGAGCTTGGCGTCCCGGAGGACCGGATCACCGTGATGATGAACGGCGCCCCGGCTCTGGAGCCTTTGACTCCCGCCCAGAAAACGGCAGTCCGGGAGGCCCTCGGGATCCCGGAGGGCCTGTTCACCGCGGGGATCTTTGCCCGGCTGGAGCCCTATAAGGGGCACACCCTGCTGCTCAGCGCCGCCCGGGCGCTCAAGGACGAGGGCCGGGACTTCCGGATCCTCATCGGCGGCAGCGGTTCCCAGGAGACCGCCCTGCGGGAGCAGATCTCCTCGCTGGACCTCAGCGACCGGGTGCGGTATCTGGGCTTTGTCAAGAACGTCCGGGAGATCCTCGGTCTTCTGGACCTGCAGCTGAACTGCTCCTACGGCACGGAAGCCTCCTCCCTGTCTCTGATCGAGGGGATGAGCCTGGGCCTTCCCACCGTCGCCAGCAACTACGGCGGCAACCCCTGGCAGATCGACGACGGCAAAACCGGCCTCCTCTTCGAGAGCGGAAACGCGGAGGACCTGACCCGGAAGATCCGACTGCTCATGGACGATCCCGCCCTGCGGCAGACGCTGGGACATCAGGCGAGGGAGGCCTATCTCAGCCGCTTCACCGGGGAGATCTTCGCTGGGAATATTGAGGCGGTTTACCGCCGGGTTTTGAACCTCTGAACACAGGAAAAGGCATGGCCGAGGCCATGCCTTTCTTATTTCTGTTCCATTTGCTGAAGGATCCAGTCCGCGCATCGCTCCGCGCCCCGGCCGTCGGTGATGATCCCCATCTCCCGGATGAACCGGTCAACTGCCGTTCGGTAGTCTTCCTCCCGAAAACCCAGCACCGCCCGCTCCAGCGCGGCGTTGTCCTCCGCCAGAGGAAAGGGCAGCCGGTCCAGGGAGAAATAGAAGTTTCTGTCGTTCCGGTATGCCTCGATGTCCGAGGCGAACTGGAAACAGGGCCGTCCGGTGAGCATAAAATCGAACATGATGGAGGAGTAGTCCGTCACCAGTACGTCCGCCGCCGCCAGGAGCTCCTGGTTGTCAGGATAGGTGGTAACATTTACTACCTGCCCGTTTTCTGCCACGAACTGTTCCGCCAGCGCTGAGACGTTGGGGTGCAGCCGCACCAGCATAGCAAATTCTCCGCCGAACCGCTGCTGACATGCCTGTTTGAGCCGGGGAAAATCCACACTGTAGGGCTCCAGTGACCCATCTGCCCGGAAGGTAGGGGCGTAGAGCAGCAGCTTCCGGTCCGCCGGGAGCTGCAGACTCTGCCTGACCTTTTTCACCGCGGCTCGGTCTCCCCGGATCAGCCCGTCGTTCCGGGGCGCGCCGTATTCCGCCACCGGTCCGTCGTACCAGAATGCGCGCCGATAGATCTCCGTCATGAACCGGCTGTCGGAAACCATGAGATCCGTCTGCCGGGCGTCCCGTTTTGCACTGTTCTTATACCACTCAGGAAGAACCTTCTCTGCATCTCGCTCGATTTGCTTAAGAGCAAATCCGTGCCAAGTTTGAAGATAACACTGCTTAGTCTTTTTAAATGGTGCACTTTCCTTCCGGCAGGTGTCCGCCCAGACCTTTGCCGTCCCCAGTTCAAGTCCCCGGCGGAAGGAGCCGTAGGGGCAGGCCCGGATTCCCTCCGGCAGGGAATCCGCCGCAGTTCGATCTACGGTGAGCCATACCATCTTCAGAGAGCGGTCCCGGCGCAGCAATTCTTCGGCGATGGGCCGGAGATTGTCGCCGAATCCTTTTCCACAATAGCTGGAAAAAACGATCTTCTTCGGGTCCACAGGCAGCAGGCGGCCCAAAATCCACCCGGCCTTGACGCCCAGCTGCTTCAGCCGTCCCATTCCTGACTCTCCTCCTTCGGGTTTTTCAGCCGGTTCCGGTGCCGAACGATCACCGCGACCCGGAACAGCAGGATCGCCGTCTCCGCCACGGAGACCAGCGCCCCCAGAGTGACCATGCTGAGGCGGCCGGTGAAATACAGTACCGCCAGATTGAAAATGTGCAGGCAGGAGCCGAACACCACCGAATAATTGGCGTACCGGCTCAGGCCCATGGCGCCCAGCATCGGGAAGCCCAGAATATAGCTGGGCAGAATCACGGCCACCACCGGCAGCATGGCCCGCAGAACCGGCGCCACCGGCCCGTACTCCGGCCCGAAGAACCAGATGCACAGGGGCTCCGCCCAGATAAACACCACCGCGCAGCCCAGCAGGATTACCGGCTCCATCACCATCAACACCCGCTTGACCAGCTTGAAATCCCGGTTTCTGGTCATGTAGGGATAGAGGCTGTCGGAGATGGGAGACAGTCCGTTTTTGGCTGTGGTCACCAGTTTGTCCGCCCCGACGTAGAAGGCTGTGACCGTGCCGGCGGAGAGAATGTCCAGGATGATCGTATTGGCCGCCGTATAGGCGGTGGTGGCGATCCGGGAAAGGAAGAAGGTCATGGACCGTCGCAGATTCCGCCAGACCTCCCGGGGACTGCACCGGACAAACCGGATCCCCAGGCGCCGGAACAGGTGGATGTAAACGCCCAGCAGGGCGGCAGCATTTCCGATGATGTTCAGCAGCGGCACAAGATAGTAGTCCTCCGGCCCACGGAGCAGCAGAAAGATCATCACCGTGAAAAACAGCTTGATCAAGACCGTACGCAGGGTGATGGCGCCCATCTGCTCAATCCCCCGGTACAGATAGTCCGGGATCAGGGAGTTGATCGCCGTGGCCAGGAAGAACAGGCCGAAAAACAGCGTGTGCTCTGTCCATCGGGGCACCAGACGGCACAGCGCCAGCAATACCGCGCCGGAGACCGCCGTCAGCAGGACCTTGTTCAGCGTCACCGCAGTAAAAATCCGGGACAGCCGCTTCCGATCCTCCCGGAAGGCGGAGACCTCCTCCGTCGCCGACAGGATAAACCCGAAGTCGATGACCAGCTGGAAATAGACCATGATGGACGCGGCAACGCCCAGAAGCCCGTATTTCTCCGGCTGCAGCACCCGGGTCTCATAGGGTACCACAATGAAACTCATGAGATAGGTGGAGAATGTCAGGATATAGAGCATGACCGTATTCTTCAGCAGCACTTTTTTTTTCCCAACCAATCGGTTGAACCTCATGATATCGTTATCCTCCGTATCTGATGATTTCTCACTCTAAAAATCAGGTCTATTGCCCAGAACTGCCTGTACCGTAGGAGCTCTAAAACAATGCGATGCCGCTTCGATAAGAACCGAATGTATGAATTGTTGTGCCAGGCAGGATGATTCCGCTCTGTCTCCGCGAGAAGCATATGTATAATTTGGCGGTTAGTTTTCTTTTCCGCCACATCTTTGCACCGGATCTTTATCACACGCACGGATGCAGACAAATAAACATGTATTATGGATAACGCCTCAAGTTCTTTCCAGTACTGCTGATCAATGCCGTTTGCGCGGTACCATTCCGTAATGTTCTTAACCGCATCAATGATCTCCTGGTTCCGCCAGGCAGAAGAGTTTCTGGTGATAGACCCCTCCCGGACCACATAATAATACAGATCTGCATCCACAGCGGTGATGGTCTGCGCCGCAGCCAAAAGCTTCCCTGTTGTGGCCAGATCCTCATACCAGACCCTCTCCGGATAGCGGATCCCGTGCTCAAGAAATAAGGTGCGACGCCAGAGTTTATTACATGCACTGGGAAATGCCAGCAGCAGCTCCGGAAAATGCGCCAGATCCGTCACCTGCCCCAGGGGCAACCGGTCCTCCGGCGGCCGGGTAATGGTTCCGCCGGAATCCACCAGACAGCCGAACACCGTCACGTCGATCCCCCGTTCCATAAAAGGCCACAGGGTCCGGACCGTATCCGGTGCAAGGTAGTCATCGCTGTCCACAAACAGCACATATTCCCCCGCCGCCGCCGACAGCCCCGCGTTCCGGGCGTCGCCCAGACCGCCGTTTGGTTTGTGAATGACCCGGATCACCTCCGGATGGGCTGCGGCATACCTATCGCAGAGGGTCCCGCTCTTCCCGTCGGTGGAACCGTCATCCACCAGCAGGATCTCGCAGTCCGTCAGTTCCTGGGCCAGCAGGGAATCCACGCACTTCGGCAGGTATTCCGCCACATTATACACCGGAACCACAATACTCAGCTTCATTGCTCCGCTCCTTCGTCAACATAGTCCCGGCTGCTCAGATGCCAGATCAGCGCAAGAACAGCCGACAGATAAAAGGACGCCTCCGGCCGGCGCAGAACGCCCGCCGTGAACACACAGTACGCCAACAGTAGGCTGAACGCCATGCCGGCCGCCGCTGCTTTCATGGTAAAGTACCGCCGGAAATCCCGGATCAGGCACCGGAGGATCCGCCAGACAAAGTACAGCAGGAATCCCACCATGGCCGCAAGGCCCATGGCGCCATACAGGAAGAAAATTCCGGGAAAATCGTTCTCCACATCGAATATCTCACCGTCGTAGGTCATCCGGGACAACTCCGTACCGAACAGTCTGGCAGCAAAGGGATACTCCTCCATCAGGAGTTTGCAGAAGAGTATCTTCCGAGGCCGGGCTGCAGTGATGGTCCGCACGTCCTGGGTATAGTCATAGGCCTCCATGACCCGTTCCGTCCCAAACCGGGCGCAGATCTTCGGCGCATAGAACTCATAGATATACCGGAGCGCCTTATGATCGGCATCCTTCCGGGCGGAATCTGCCTCAGAATCAGAGGAGAATTCCTCCTCCGCCTCCTGCTTGGCTTTTTCATAGATGCCCGCTTCCCACCCCTGTTTGAGATCCATCTCACTGTTATAGGTGTACTGATTGAGATACATAGGCGACAGGCGTACCGTCGCGACGCACAGGATCACCCCGGCCAAAAGGATCGCTGCCTTGGGGATCGTAAACTTTTTGGTGAGGATCATTGCCAGGCTCGCCCCGGCCACTGTGACCAGTATGGCCCCGAACGCCAGCCGGGTCCCAAAAAAGTACAACTGCAGAAATCCGGCCGCCACCGTAAGGATCAGACGCGGCAGGCTGTTCCGGCGGCAGGCGTACAGCACCGCCACCGGCGTCAGAGCGCTGAGGATTGCACTCTGGGCGTTGGAGTTCGCCGCCCAGCCCATGACTCCGCACTGGCTGTTAGTGTAGGTTATGGCGGAAGTTCCCGTCACGACGCTCAAGAGCACACAGGCGGAGATCAGCCAGAAGTTCAGGAGCAGTGCCCGTTCCATGGTTCGAAGCAGCTCGGGTTTCCACCGGAGAAACACCAGGAAGCAGCCGGTAAACAGCGGCATCTGGAGCACCCGGACAAAGTTGGTCAGGTCGGAGATCCAGTCTTCATAACCCACCGAGGCGCAGACCGCCATGTGGCACAGCCAGAACAGCGCACAGGCAGCGCCCGCCGCCAGCCAGCGCCGCTTCCTCCCAGACAGCAGAAATCCCGCCAGCGCCACCACAGCCAGCACGCCGAAGCGAAGAAGCAGGGTCAGGGTGTTCCCCCCTCCCGTCCGGGCCGTCCAGTAGGACAGAATATTCAGCAACGGCTGCAGCGCAAAGAGTGCATAGACGGCCGGTTGTGGATTCGCCGAGAGCCGCGATTTGATCTTTGAAATGATTCCGGCATTGTTCATACTCTACGCATCTCCGTTTCTGAGTCCTGGCGGGTATACCACCACAGCAGCGCCAGCGCCGCCGACAGATAGAAGGAGGCGTTGGGCCGGCGCAGCAGGCCGGCGGTGAACAGCGCGTGCAGGAATCCGCAGGCAAGCATGATGCATACGGCGGCGGTTTCCGGGCAGGCATACCGGCGGAAATCCCGGAAAAGGGCCCGGAACAGCCGCCAGGCAAACCATCCCAGATACAGGACCATCAAGCCCAGCCCTACGTAACCATAGAGATACAGGATCCCATAGAGGTCGTTCTCCACGTCAAAGGCATGACCATTCCAGATCATCTCCGGGTAACTCAGGCCGAACCACCGGGAGGTCTTGGGACTTCTCCGCATCAGCAGCTCGCAGTAGCTGCGCTTGACCAGGCGAACATTCGCCAGGACCTTGGCGTCAGTAGTATAGTCAAAATACTCCGCCACCGTATCCAGCCCAAACCGGTCCACCAGACCATCCAGCCTGTCTTCATACACATAGGTCAGATAATCGCTTCCCTCTGTGCCGAATTCATCGACACCCTGCTGGAGCAGTTTCTCATACAGTTTCTCCCGGACCCCGGCATTGATCGCCAGCCGGTCCTGGTTCCGCTTCATGGGCGATACGAAGAAACCGGCGCCGCAGACCAGAACGCACAGCACCACCACCGCCGCCTGTTTTTTTTGTTTCCGGTCCCACAGGAGAAACACCGCCGCAAGGCCGAACCCCGTCAGAAAGATGGCCATATAAGTCAGACGGGTGGCAAAGAGATACAGCTCCGCAAACCCCACCGCCGCAATGAGGACCGTTTTCCAGAGCTGCTTTTGTTCCATGGCAAGGCACAGCACCGGAGGAAACAGCATGGACAGGATCGCGCCCTGGGCGCTGGGCAGGTAAAACCAGCCCAGGATACCGATCCCCTTGTTGGCGTAGGTGTGGGGATCCGTTCCGGTGAGGGTACTCAGCAGTTCCACCGCTGCAATGAGGAAGAAGGACACCGTCAGGCCCAGATACATGGATCTCCTGCCGTTTTCTGCTCTTTTGAGGAATATCGCCAGAGCAAAGGTCATCAGCGGGATCTGGAACACCCGGATATAATTGGTCAGGTCCGAGACCAGCGCTGCCGGACTGATGAAGCTCCCGGCCCGCCATCCGGCCCAGAAATGGAGACAGTAGAAGGCCGCACCGACTGCGACGGTTCCCGCGAGGAGCCCTCTCCGGTCTGTCATCACCCAGGCGGCGCAGACCGTACCGGCCAGCATCAGGAACCGAATTGTCAGGGTCACCTCGGTACTTTTGCCCAGTGTGATGAGCCAGAATGACAGAACATCCATAACCGGCTGCGATACACATAGCGCGATGATCAGTCCCTGTGAAAGGCGCACATGGGATTCAGATTGTTTCATGTTTCTCCTCCCCGGGAAAGTCAGTCCGTCCGTCAGCCCGACGTTATGATACGCCCAACAGCTTACAGAGTGACTCCTCAATTTTGTGGTTATACATAGTCAGCGCATCAAAACGTCGGGGTGCCTGCGCCTGATCCTGCTTTTCTGCAGCGGCCAGCGCTTCGGCCACATCCTCACTCCCCTGCAGCGAGGGGTTGTACTTTTCCAGCCTTCTGGGGAAATACAGCGGCAGGCCCAGCGCCTTTGCCTCCCAGAAGACGATCCCCTGTCCCTCATAGCGGGACTCCAGGCAGAAGGCGTCCATCTGCCGCATCATGGGATAGGGATTCGGCAGGTTTCCGGTGAAAATCACGTGGTTCCGGATCCCCAACTGCTCCGCCTGTTTTTGCAGGGCAGCGCGATCCGGTCCGTCACCGATGAGATAGCACATCGTCTCCGGACGCATCCTGCACAGCCGCTGCATATCCCGCAGCATCAGATCGTAGCCCTTCTGGTGACACAGCCGGCCAACTGAAACCACATTAAAGCGGCTCGGATCGGCCTGCATCTCCGGCGGTTCCTCTGATTTTTGAAAAATTTCTTCTGTATTGATCAGGTTAGGCACCACCGCCACTTTGGAATAGAGCATGCCGGTACAATTCCGAAATGGCTCCACAATCCCCTCCGATACGGCGGCAAAATGCGTGTATTTACGGTATTTTCCCTTCATAAACCGGAACAGGATCCGGTATTTCGGCTCTTCCCGCAGCTTGATCTCCATGTCGTTGTGGATCCACATAATCCTTCGATCGGAACGGACACTGAGAGCGCCATGGGCGCAGTCATGCTGGTAGCTGTCAAAATCCACGGCAGCGTCAAACCAGCCGTCGATCGGATACGCTCCGGAAAAGAGATGCACCAGCCAGAATGGAAGCAGCTTGGTCACCACCGGGAACGGCTTCAGATAGTGGATGGAAACGTTCTTCGGCAGCGCAGAAATATCAAAGAAAACCTTTTGGTCAAACAAGTAGAGGTCTATATCACAATCCTGCAGTGTGGGCAGCATGACAGAGTTGACCAGCGCCTTCTGGATCCCGCCGACATGCAGGTTGGACTGGAAGAACGCGATGCGTTTCCTGACGCCCTCTCGCAAAATGCTCTTCCGGAAGAGCTGGTCGTTACGGTTTGCCCGCAGCCGCTGCTCTGCAATATGCCTCGAGAGGGTCCCGGCATATTCATCCCGGTGTGCAAGCACCTCGGATGTGATCCGGACCGCCTTTTCTGCCTGGAGCTCCTCTGGTTTTTCCAGCTTCGGCATTTCCGTTTCCTCCAGCAGCGATTCCAGCTTCGGATCCACCGAAAAACCCACGATGGGCACGCCGGCAACTGCCGCAAAGATCAGCATATGCAGACGCATCCCCACCGCCAGCCGCATATGCCCCATCATGGCAATGGTCTGCTCCGCTGAATATATGCCTTGGAGGATATATGCCGGCTGCTGCATCAGGGCGGCAACCTGCTGCGCCGTCCGGCGGTCCGGGTCCTCCTGCATGCAGAAAAACACCGGGATCAGCCTGTTTTCACGGCAGACTGCGTCTAAATAACCTGCCATTGTCCCGCATTGCTTTTTCGTCAGATCCCGCAGCGCGACGGCAATCAGCGGGCGGTCCATGGGAATACCTTCCGCTTTCAGGCAGGCTTCTCCAACCGCTTCCGGCTGCGCCTCCATTTCAAAAACCGGATCGGCCGTGACCAGGATCTCTTTCTGCACGCCGATTCTGCGAAGCACCCGTTCTGATTCTTCATCCCGCACAGAGATGCTGTCCACCGCCGCAAGGGTCCGGGCGGTGAGCTTTTGATTGTGCTTGTGAGAGATCGGGCCGACGCCGTTGGCGTAGACAACGACCCGTTTCCCATAGCGGAGCGCTTTTCGGAGCACCCACAGGTAATACCACAGTGACCGGGAAGAGGTGTGATCCTGCAGCAGACTGCCGCCGCCGCTGAGCAGCGCATCGCAATGCTTCAGCTCGCGACAGACGCGCATAGGGGAAAACCGATTGATCGCTGTTACCCGGTATTTCTGTTCCGTTTCTTCCGGATGTCTGGACAGTACAACGAGATCGCAGTCTGATCCGTATTTTCTGCAGATCTGCTGCAAAATCGCATCGTCTCCCATGTTCCCATAGCCGTAATACCCGGAAACCACCACAGACTTTCTCGGATGCATTGCCCGGTCGTAGACCTGAATCGTCTGCTGCACCATGGCCTGCTCTGAAAAATCCTGCAGAACGACACGCCGGCCGTCCTCTCCCAGAACCGCCCGCTGGCGGCTGTCCATCTGCAGCAGGCTGAGGATATCCTGCTCAAGCGCCTCCGGGGTGCTCTTTGGGTAATCCCGGCAACAGTAGTTTGTGGCCATATAGCGCGCTGCGTTTTCCATACGGGCAATACCGCCGTATCCCTCATTCCCGCACAGGATCACCGGCTTCCGGCAGCTCATGGCTTCCATGGCCGCCCGGCTTACGCCCACGAACACATCCGTGGCACTCAGGATCTCCGGGATATCAGTCCGGCCGCCGGGAAGCAGCAGGCACGGGTATCCAAGGGCCTTGTTGACCCGGGCAGCTTCTTCCCGAAGGGAAGGCAGGCATTCTCCATCGCCCACGATCAGGATCCGGACCCCGGGACGGGCTGCTGCCAGCTCCGGCGCGATTCTCGTCAGGAGCCAGGCGGCCTCCGCCCGGGTCGTATGGAGCCGAGTCACACAGGTCACGATTTCTGCGTCCTCCGGAATCTCCAGCTCTGCCCGGACCGCCTCGCTGCCGGCATTTCCGCAGAATCTCCGGGTGTTGATGCCATTGGGGATCACGTGGATCCGCCCGGCGGCGATGGGATAGTTGTTGATGAGATAGTCCCGGATATCCTCGCTGACCGCGATGGTCTGCTGTCCCCAGTTGCTCACCGCCCGAAGCAGGGAGTTGACCTCAAAGGTCCAGTGGGCGGTGGTCACCAGGGGAAACCCGATCTTTTTCTGCAGCCGGCCGCAGAGGAACGCGGGAATCCTGGCATGGGCATGGACCACGTCAGGCCGTTCCGTCCGGATGATCTGCTCCAGCGCTCTGCTCGTGGCCCGCATCCGGGCCAGGTTTCTGGCATCTGCCGGGACGTAGTCATGCCGGATCCCCAGTTCCCGGAGGGTTTCTTCAAAAACGCCTCCGCCGGATGCCACCATCACATCCCATCCCATCTGCTGCAGCGCCGAGGCCAGATCCACCACGTGGGTCTCCGCACCGCCGATATCCAGCCGGTTCAGGACCATCAGTATCTTGCGCCGCTTCATCTGCTCATTCTCCTTCAATCCGGGTGATCCGCCCGGAGAACGTGATAAACCGATTGACAAACGTCACCTCGTCCTCCAATCCGGTCTTCCCAAAGGGCACCTTGCGGGATGTGGATCCCGCAGCCATGGCTTCCACCGTCAGCGTTAGATCCTCGCAGTCCGCCGCGCCGGACATGGCCGGCTGCCGCGCCACCTTTGTAACGGTTCCCGCCGCGGTGTAATCCTCCAAATACAGGCCCATGCCCTCAAAAAACATATCCGTCGAAGGGCTGCACGCGTCCGTCACCAGGATCTCATACCGCACCGGATAGGGCCAGATCGCGTCGGAGCGGATCTGTCCCAGGAGCGTGTGCTTGATCATGGCCCCGGACAAAAGGATCAGCAGTACCGCAAAGCACAGTACAATAAACCGGTTTTTCCGTATGTTTCCCATGTCCAGCACCTCCTAATGGCTGATCCAGGTGATCGTCCCACGGCCCAGATACGCATGATCTCCGTTTTCCCGGCTGACGCTGTTTCCCACACGGATCTCATATCCATCCGGCGTGGTGATATTTTTTTTCGTAAAAATCGAATACTTGTAGATCGTCAGGGTAATATCCGCGGTCCCGTCCAGGTTCTGCTTGACCGAAGCATCCTTCAGCGTTCCGATGGAAGTCTTGCTGTAGGCGTCACAGATCTCAGCGCCGAGCTCCGGGATATTCTCGCAGTAGGCTGGATTCATCCCCGTCATCTCCACAATGTAGGAGATGTTGTATTCCTCCCGTTCCTCCAGTTTAGCCGGGTCGTTGTAGCGCAGCGAACTTCTGCGCAGATCCTCCAGCAGCAGGCCGGAGGAGGCTTCTGTACCCGCTGTGTTCCAGTGCACCGCACCCCAGAGGAGCAAACCCGCCGTCACGGCGGCCGCCAGCAATGCCAGATCCGCCGGACATACCCTTTGGCCAGTCTTCTTCTCTTCCCGCTTCTCCCGTTCCGGCAGCGTGTCCATATGCCGCAGCAGCAGGCACAGCCCCGCTATGCCGAAGAACAGCAGCATCACCCGGTAATTATAGAAGGAGTAATCCGTAAAGCTCTGGAGCAGGAATCCGGAAAAAGCGGAGATCCCCGCAACGGCAAAGAGCCTCGTCTCCCGGCGGAGCGCAGTCCGGAGCGTGGTCAGAAGACTGCGCAGAAGACTCCCCGCAAAGGCCAGAAAAACCAGAAGACCCGCTATGCCGGTGTCGCAGAGCAGCTGCAGATACAGGCAGTGGGAATGGGGGGCGTCAACGGCCTCCAGCGCGTAGACCGGATAGACGCTGTAGAACGCGCCTTCTCCGGGACCCACGCCGCAGTACCAGAAATCCTTCAGCATTGCAATCACGCCCTGCCAAATCTGGAACCGGTAGTCCGTGGAGGTGTCCGCCAAATTGCCGATGGACATCAGCCGGTCCACCACCGCATGGGGCAGGATCCAGGGGGAGACCAGCACCAGTGCCCCAATGAGGACCAGGAACCGCCGGTCCAGCATCACCAGAAAGACCGCCAGCCCAAGAATCAGACCCAGATAGCAGCCCCGGGAATAGGTCAGCACCGCACACACGCACATCAGCGCCAGCGCCGCGCCCCACAGCAGCCGCCGCTTCCAGTCCCCGGCGCTGAGGGCCAGAGCCAGAGCGAAGGGGATCGTCAGCAGGAAAAACTCCCCCAGCACGTTGGGGTTCTGCAGGGTGGAATACACCCGAAACTCGATGGCGGAGAACATATCCGTGTCCAGCCAGCCGGTGGTGTAGGCCTCCGGATGGAGCCACTGCCACAGGCCGTAGAGACTGACCACCGTGGCGCCCAGAGTGATCCCGGCAAAGCAGGCCCGCAGCCGGAACCCGTCGGAGATTCCTCCATAGGCAGCGAAGGCGAACAGCATGAAAAACGCCGTCAGCAGGCCCGGGTACAGGCTCCTTGCGGGAGATACCGACGCTGCAACAGCCAGAAGATATACCAGGGAAAGCAGGCCGCACAGCCGCAGGCCGGGGCTGTACAGATCCTCCCGAAAACGCAGCGGCCCGATGCCTGTCCGGGCATCACAGCGGCTCAGCAGCACCGTTCCTAAGGACACGGCGCAGAGCACCAGCGCCGCCATGGTGGGAAGGAACGGCAGAAGCGTCAGCGTCAGGACAATCCAGATCTCCGGCCGCAGCAGGAGACTTCCCCGCAGGATCCGGCCCAGACGCAGCGTCGTATAGACCCGGCAGGTCAGGCCGGTCAGCGTCTGCTGGGCCCGGCGCGCCAGATCCGGCTCCTCCATCGAGAGCGGCTGCCCGCCCAGCCACTGGAAAAGTCGCAGATCCCAGATCCGGCTGTGATTCGATTCTCTGTCCGACACGGCCATAGGTCACAGCCCTCCCGCATAAGAATTGTCATTCTAATATATCATAATCAGCGTCTGATGTCAAAAACGCCCCGGACGAGAAAACCCCCGGCCGCTGTTCTGATATGCTCCCCCTATGAGAGACAGTGAAAGATAAAAACACTGTCAAACATAGGGGGAGCATTGTCATGCCTTTGAAGCAAAAGTTGGAAATAGAAGAAAAGGTGAGAATAATTAGAGAATATCTCCAAGGGAAGATTGGTCTCTGTGAAGGAGCAAGAGAATCCGGAGTGGCCGACACAACTTTTCGTGGATGGATAAGCATCTACGAAAACCAAGGAGTAGAGGGTTTTACTCAGGAACGAAACCAAAAGTATACCGTCGAGTTGAAAACCGCAGCCGTCATTGACTACCAGCGAGGTGGCGGCAGCCTGGCAGCAGTCTGCAAAAGGTACAAGATAAAAGATACTAAGATACTCCGCAGCTGGATTAAGGTGTATAATGCTCATGGAGATTTCAACTCCGTAAAACATTCAGGAGGCGGAAGCTACATGAAGCAGGGGCGGGATACGACGAAAGAAGAACGTTTGGGGATCGTGAAGGATTGCCTAGCGTCAGGGAAGAATTACGGCGAGATGGCGCTGAAATACCAGGTAAGTTACCAGCAGGTACGGACGTGGACGCTGAAATACGAGGAACTTGGCGAGGCCGGACTTGAAGATCGGCGTGGAAAGCGGAAAAAAGATCAGACACCAAGGACAGAACTGGAAGCAGCTCAGATCGAGATTGAGCAACTCAAACACAAGCTTTATCTCGCAGAAATGGAGAACCATTTGCTAAAAAAATTGGACGAAATCGTGAGGAGGGATGCCTTGGACAAGTAAGACAAGGACACATATACAGAGCAATACAGGAGAATCACGCTGAGCGTGGAGATCCC
Source organism: Oscillospiraceae bacterium (assembly GCA_017469795.1). Classification (GTDB taxonomy): domain Bacteria; phylum Bacillota; class Clostridia; order Oscillospirales; family Oscillospiraceae; genus HGM13006. Next base: position 951 of record JAFUFT010000040.1, on the reverse strand, counting down.
ATTGACGAATCCTGTAAACTTCTGCATGTATCCCGGGCGGCATATCATCGTTGGGCATCCGGAAAACAAAGTGCCAGGACAAGGGAAAATGAGATGATTGGAGCGAAAGTCGAGCAGATCCACATGGAATGCCCAGACAAGGGCTATCGCCGCATCAATGACGATCTTCGCCATGATCACCACATTCATGTGAACGACAAGCGCATTCTCCGAATATGCCGTGCAAAAAGCATTAAGTCCACCATCAAGTATAGCAACCATGGCTGCACCAGACGGGCGAAGAATCCTCAGTTTGTAGTTGAGAATCTGCTGAACCGGGACTTTCATGCGGACAAGCCCAATGAGAAGTGGCTTACTGATGTGACAGAATTCAAGTGGTATGAGGGTATTGAAGTACACAAAGTCTACCTTAGCGCAATCCTGGATCTCTACGACCGCCGCATTGTTGCCTATGTGATTGGCGACCGGAATGATAATCCTTTGGTATTCAAAACCTTCGACCGTGCGGTGAAAGCCAATCCCGACGCACATCCGCTGTTCCATAGCGACAGAGGATTTCAGTATACCAACCGTACCTTCCGCCATAAACTGGTGAAAGCTGGTATGACCCAAAGCATGTCCCGTGTGGCCAAGTGCATCGACAACGGACCGATGGAAGGCTTCTGGGGTATCCTCAAGCGGGAGCGATACTACGGCAGACGCTTTACCAGCAAGAAGGAATTGACCGATATGATCGAGAATTACATCCGTTACTATAACAACAGACGTGTGCAGCGTGGCCTCGGTATTCTCACGCCGATGGAGAAGCACAATCTATATTTAGCGGCATAATAACCGCAAATTCCGGTCGGACGCTTTAGCGGCCTACCGAAATCTGCGGTTGCCACAGCGCCGCAGCGCTGTGAACTTTTCTTTAATTATTTCACTGTCTACTTGACGGGGAGCGGTTCA
>JAFUFT010000039.1 GCA_017469795.1 Oscillospiraceae bacterium | reverse complement strand
ACCTTTCAACTCTCCAAATCCGGCTTCCTTCAGATTCCACCTCGCGATGGACACCTTTGCCTTTGGCTAACGCTTCCCACTGCCGGGCGCGTTCGGGACTTTCACCCTATAGAACGTGCGCTCGCCGGGCGCACATCAAGAATAACAGGAAGGGCAGGAGCCGGCCGGCTCCTGCCCTTCCTGTCGTTTTAATAATGCACCTGCACCAGAATCGACGCGAATGCCGCCACTGCCGGGTTCTCCTGATCCTCGTGCCAGAAGCACAGCAGTTCCTCTGTCACACCGAGGTCGTAGCACTTGAGCTCCGAATGAAGGCTCATGCGGGAAAGCATCGTAGAGACAAGCACGCCCTGTCCGAACTCCGTGGCCATATACGCAGACTCCAGGTTCGGTGAGATGATGATCTCCGAAGGGCTGAACCCAAGCTCCCGGCACTGTCTTCTGGCTCTCGACTTGCTCTCCGACAGACTCTCCCGGCTGGAGGCCGCCTTGATAAACGGCTCATGCCGGAAATCGTCCGCCGTAGCCTCGTCCGTGGCTCCTGGATGGTCCGGGGAAACCAGCAGGACCAGCGGCGTATCCATGATTTTAAGTTTCTTCAGCCCGGTTCCCTTCGGGGCGAATTCCTTATAGGTGATGATCAGATCCAGCTTGCGGTCCAGAAACAGCTCATTGAGCTCATACTGGGGATGCTTTTCCCCCATGAACCGCAGGGAGGGATTTCCCTGCTGCACCGTGCGCAGCGCCGTACTGATGCTGGAGGAGATCTCCAGCCATTCCAGATACCCGATGTGGAGAGAGTTGTACATATTGTTGTAGTACTGCTTCGTCTCCTCCAGGACACGGCCATAGCCGTCCCGCATCTGACTGAAGAAGCGGTAGAAGTTCTCCCCCGCCCGGGTCAGCATCACATAGTGGTGGGTTCGGAGGAACAGCTGGAACCCAAGATCCTCTTCAATTTTCGCAATATACTTGCTGACGGACTGCTGGGTCATATACATGATCTTGGCAGCCTCCGTAAAGCTGAGCGTCTCTGCTACCGCCAGAAAACACCGGATCGAAGTCTCGTTGAGCATTCCTGCGCCCCCTTCTTGATTCTATGATTATTGTATCATAAGTCGGATTCCGGAACAATCTCTTTTCATAAACAGTTTGCCTCCCGCAGCCCAGGAAGCTGCAGGAGGCAAACTGGATTATTTCGCTTGATGGAACACAGCTCCGGCAATGACAAGGACAGAGCTGACCGCGATGCCGATAAACAGCGGGTCAAAGGGAAGTCCGAACATATTGCCTGCCAGAACCGCGACAGGTCCCGCAATAATTGCCGCTACAGCAAACTTGTGGCTGACTCTTCCCGGGAAGAACAGCGCCGCGACCAATGGCGCGAACACCACTGCAGCCCGCAGGCCCATGGACATGAACGCAAAGCCGAGAATCATATCTCCCAGCGGCCCGCAGGACAGTACGCAGGCAAGTGCGAGAATGACGACCATCCAGGTGCGGCCGAGCATTCTCTGCTTTTCAGGACCGTCAAACCGGTGTGTCAGCCGGTTCACAATATCCTCGTTGAGAATGAAGGAAATCCCCAGCGCAAGGCCGGCGCCTGTACCGACCACCGCTACAAAAAGTGTGCCAAGCACGATTCCGCTGAGCACCGGCGGCATATACTGCGTCACAAAACTCGTCAGCGCAGTTTTGGCAACGATTCCGGGATGGGTGGCCCGCATGAACAGACCAACCAGGATTCCGCCAATCCCGATCGGAGGAATCAGGAACGTGGAAATCAGCGCACCGGTTCTCGCGGCGCCGTCAGACTTTGCCGAAAGCACCGCCTGGGCATAGGTCTGCGTTGTCAGAACACCCAGCAGGAGCGACACCCCGGCGCCCAGATCCTTTCCGACCCCGCGGGCAAATACATTCCAGAACTGGACTCCCTCCGGGTTGTCGATGGTGCTCACCAGTTCCGCAAACGCTCCCGTGCCGCCGGAAAGATGGAGCGCCATGATCCCGCTGCCGATCATTGCGATATACAGAAGCGCGAGCTTCAGGATCCCGACCATGCCGGCGCCCTTTGTGCCGCCGATCACCACATAGGCAATCATAAACAACGTCGTGATGATCAATTCCGGGATCAGGCCGAGATTCGGAAACAGAACGGTAAGCACAGCAGAGGCAGCGATCATTTGGGAAATGATGTTGATGAACGTGCCCACAGCACTGAGCACTGAGGCGAGCATGCCCGCCGTTCCGCCGAACTCCTTGTTGATCATGCCAACCAGCGTATGTCCGCCGTTATGCCGCAGCGGGCCAGCAAAGCCCAGCGCCAAAACCAAACAGGATATTCCGCCGCCGAGGGTAAACCACCAGGCGGACATGCCGTAGTTGTAGGCCAGCTGTGCCGTACCTACTGTGGACGATCCGCCCACAAGGGTCCCCATAATGATTCCGGCCACAACGGCCGCGCCGTTTTTCTGTCCGCCGGTTTTCCGGCTCATACCGGAGAACACGCTGAGTCCGAGAATCAGTCCGATCGTCAAAACCAATCCCACTAACTGAAATGGGTTCATTATTACACCTCAGACATCTGGATCAGACCGGATCCTCCAGGAATTTCTTTTCGAGACGGAACACCTCGAAGAGCTGTTTGTCCCGCTTGGCCTTCAGCGCCTCAATGTTAACGCCCTCGTAATCATAGAAGCCGTGACCGGTCTTGATGCCCAGCTCTCCGTGCTCAATGTGCTCCTCCAGGACATGGGGCATTTCATCCCCGTGCTCCGGCATGGTGTAGGAGTGGTTTCTGTAGTTGTTGGCCGTCATATCCAGGCCGCCGAAGTCCACGCGCTTGCACAGGCCCAGTACACAGGCCCGGGGAATAAAGCTGGCCTTTGCCGCCAGGTCGATGGCCTCCGCATCGCAGTAGCCGTTGTCCAGCAGGAAGAACACCTCACGGTTGAGGCACTGCTGCAGGCGGTTGACGATGTATCCCTTGATGAACTTCTTCATCAGAACAGCGGTCTTACCGCATTTCTTGAGGAGTGCAAGGGCGATATCCGCATATTCCTGGGGCGCCTGCTCACTCTTGACAACCTCTACCAGGGGAATCAGCTGAGGAGGCGCGTACCAGTGGCAGATGATCTGCTGGGGCAGCAGCTTTTCCGGTACGATTTCAAAGATGTTCATGGCGGAGGTATTGGACGCAATGATCACGTCAGAGGGTACGCAGGCGGCAAGCTGCTCATACAGCGCAGTCTTTGCATCCCGGTTCTCCACGATGGTCTCCTGAATAAAATCAGCGCCGGCAACCGCCTCTTCCACCGTCAGCGCGAAGTTTACCCGGCCGTAGATGGTCTCCACGTCCTCCGCGGCGATCTCCCCCTCCTGGGCAAAGGTCTCCAGCTGGGTGTGAAGGGCCGCCTTGGCCTTCTCCCGGGTGGACTCGGAACGCGTCCACATCGTCACGTCATATCCGCCCATGGCATAGGTCTGGGCAATGCCGGGGCCCATGGTTCCGGCGCCGAGCACAGCAATTTTTTTGATATCTGCAAGGGTTTTCATAAAAATACTCCTTTTTCTGGATAGATAGACGGTGTTTTGCCCCGCAGATGACCTGCGGGGCAAAGTAAAATCGGTTTATCAGTGCACATCAGGCACAGATTACCAAGTGGTTCCCTCTTCCCAGGCGACCAGACGGACCATGCCGCCATCAGCAGCCTCGCAGCGGAACGGGAACGCGGCGATGGTCATGCGCTTGCCGGTAACCTGATCGATGTCGCCGCCGGCGTTCTCGATGGCCATGAGGCCGTGCTGGCCAAACAGGCGGTGGCAAGGCTCATAGTCGGGATAGTCCACATCGATATCGCGGCCGGTAGCAAGTTTGTAGTTGTTGTACAGCCAGGGCATCTGCTCCTTACAGGGGCAATGCCAGACCACAGCATCGGAGGCGCCGTAGGTGCCGGCGATGGCCTTGATCTTCTTCTCATACATCAGCCACTTGGCCAACTCGGGGCCGTTGCCGGGATAGTAGTTGAAGTACTTGTCGTTATTGATGCGCCAATAGCGGTGGAAGCCGGTGTTCAGCACAACGAAGTCATTGGGACGGATCTCGAGACCATCCTTGTCCAGAGCAGCCTGGACCTCTTCCGGGGTGATCTGGTGCCAGATCGCACCCTTCTGAACGCCGGGGATCTCAGCATAGGGGCCCATCTTGGCAGGGTCGCCGCCGGCGGCGTTGAAGGCTTCCTCGAACTCATCGTAGAGATAGGTCAGGTCCACAATGACGCCGGAACCGATGGCATGCTCCAGCTTCATCTCGGCCAGAGTGTAGCCGTAGCGCTCACGATCCACCTCTTCCTCATGGAGAGTGTGGTTGGGCGCGTCACAGTGGGTGGCGGCGTGCAGGGTGCCGGTGTAGGTGTTGGTGCGCTTATGGAAGCGCTCCAGATACTGACCCCGGGGGAACTGCAGGTCGCTGCGGGCGCCGGGGAAGGGCCACAGGGGGGTGTCCCAGCCCCAGGGCTGGCTCAGATCCCAAATCTTGGGCATCTTATCGGTCTCCAGGTAAAGCTTGCTCTTGTCAAGGGGCATGTAAGCCATAGTAAATTCCTCCTGTATATGTTATAGTGTTGTATACGCTTATATATACTTTACACCTTGGAACGGTTCTAAAGTCAAGAGGGCTTTGCAAATTTTCTATTTATTTGTTATAATAGGTAGCAGATCATCCATTCGCGCCAAAACAGGCCCCAACCACCTGGTCTAAAGAAAGGAAGGCGGGCATTTTGAGATATAAAATCGGCGATGTTGCAAAGATTCTCGGCATATCCCCCGACCTGCTTCGTTACTACGAAAAGAAGGGCGTTGTCAAGCCGGTCAAGGACCGATCCAACGACTATCGCTACTATGAACCCTGGGACATCAATTTCCTGATCGACTGTCTGTGGTACAAGAACTTCGGCTTCGGCATCGATCAGGTCGCGACAATCGTCTCCAAGAGCAGCTACGAGGACATTGTCTCCATGATGGAAGACAAGGACGAGGAGATCGAACAGACGATTCGCCGGCAGGAGCTGCTTCTGCGGAGAACGCGCCAGCACCTGCAGAAAATCCGCACTGCGAAGGACTTTCTCGGCAAATGCGATCTGGTCTACTCCCCGGAGATCGTGCGGTATCTCAACCGCTTCAACCATGTGTTCGACAACAGCAAAGCACTGCAGGATCTGTCCCATCAATGGCTGAAATACATGCCCCTGGTCCACCGCTGCTTTGAGATCGGCCAGGCTGACCTGCAGAACAAGACGGAAAACTACGCCTGGGGTCTGAGCATGACGATGGACTATGTGAAGGAGCTGAACGTGCCGGTGAACCCGCCGGTGAAGCACCTTCCTTCGGAACCCAGCGTCCATTCCGTCTTCACAAGTTCCGGAAAGGATGCGTTCACGCCGCGGCATCTGAAATACCTGATGGACTACGTCCGGTCAAACGACCTGAAGGTGACCGGCAACGCCCGGGGCAATCTGATCTGCTCTGTCGTAGAGGACGGGAAGCTCACCGGGTACTTTGAGGTCTGGCTCCCCATCGAGCCAAGGGAGGGGCTGGAATTCGCGCCCGCTCCCCTTTCAGACTGAACAATACAGGAGGAATAATATGATCAGCGCAAAAGAGTATTTCGAAGAGTATCTGACATGGAAGCGGAAGGAATCCTCTCTGCGTTCCGCGTCTTTCACCTATGAATCCTACGCCAGCCTGGCCCCGGAGGATCTGATCGCCGAGGCAGAGGTCGGCAATCCCGGCGCCCAGGAGGAGCTTGGAGAGCGGTATCTGTTCGGCCTGAGCGACATCAAGGCAGATCCGGATGCCGCCATCTCCTGGTTTGAAAAAGCGGCCGCACAGGGACATCCCGACGCGCTGCATATGCTGTCGGATATTCACCGGACAGATGAATTCGGCATGCTGGACTATGACAAATACTTCGAGCTTCTCAAGCCGGCGGCAGAACGGGGCAGCTGGAAGGCCATGTTCAATTATTCCTGCGCCCTCTACAAGGGAAAGGACGCCTATGAGGGACATGGTCCGGAGTCGGACAAGGCGGAGGCGCTCACCTGGTCCAGCCGCTGCGCTGTCATGACGACCAATCTTCTGGAGCTGTTTTTCCAGAACAACTGCTCCAATGACTTCACCGAATACCTCGATGGCGTTTTCGCCCTGTTTATCCAGTCGGTCTGCGTTTCGGCCCGTCAGGTCATCCGGGGCGACGGCGTCCCGAAAAACCCCAAGATGGCAAAGCGCCTCCTGACGGACGCTCAGAAATTCTACCGCCACTACTTCAAGGCGGGATGCAGCGATTTTGAAACGCTGCTGCAGCACTGTGAAGAGGGTTAAAAAAATCCCGGCTCCCACGAGCCGGGATTTTCTTTATCCTACATGGAGAAACTGGATCAGCAGGACCCAGGTCAGGCTGTAGTACACCACAACAGCAACCAGGTCGTTGACCGTAGTGATGAGCGGTCCGGAGGCCACGGCGGGATCCACATGGATCGCCTTGAAAAACATCGGAATGATCGTACCGAAGAGGCCCGAAACCACCATGGCTACGATCAGGGAAATCCCGATGCAGCCGGACATGGCAAAGGCGGAATGGAGCGCAACGCCCTTTGCCGCGATCAGGTAGGCCCCCACGAGGCCGAACGCCAGCAGTCCCAGCAGCAGCCCGTTAAGCAACGCGACCTGCATCTCTCTGGGAACCAGACGGATCCGCTCCTTCACCGGGATCGTCTCGTCGGTCAGCACGCGGATGGTCACCGCCAGCGACTGTGTTCCCACGTTACCGGCCATATCCAGGATCAGGGACTGGAATGCGATGATCAGCGGAAGCTGCGCGACCACACCCTCAAAAACCCCGACCACGCTGGAAACGATCAGCCCGAGGCACAGGAGGATCAGCAGCCAGGGCAGACGCTTTTTCACGCTCTCCCCCACCGATTCCTTCAGGTCATTTTGTGCGGTCAGACCGGCCAGTCTTGCATAGTCTTCGTCCATTTCTGCGTCTGACATTTCCATCAGGCTCTGGGCGGTCAGGATCCCCAGGACCCGGTTCTGGTGATCGAGCACCGGGATGGAATTCTCGGAATAGTCCTTCAGCGTCTCAATACAGTCCTCCACCAGTTCCTGGGCATAGACATATGGGAAGGAGGTGATGGTCAGATCCTTGATCGAGACCTCCCCACGGGCGGTAATGAGATCCCGCAGCGGGACGGCGCCGTAGAATGTTCCCCCCGGATCCAGCACATAGATCGTGGAGATGTTGTCGTTTTCACGGGCTTGTACCGCCAGGGATTCCATGGCCTCTTTCGCCGTGGCGTCCAGCGGCATCTCGATATAATCCGTGGTCATTTTGCTGCCGATCTCGTCCTCGTCAAAGGAAGCAACCAGCGCAATGTCCTTTTTTGTCTCCGTATCCAGAAGATCCAGGATCACGTCCCGCTTCTCCCGGCTGAGGTTGCGGAGCATCGGCACCGCGTCGTCCGGCTCCATCCGGGATACGACCTCTACCGCTCTTCGGACGTCCAGCTCCGCCAGGAGTGCCGCGGCCTCTTCCTCATCGTCCAGATAGGAGAAAATATCCGAGAGGACCTCCGGGTCCAGCACGCGGCATAGTTTTTTCCGTTCTACCTCCCGCAGCTCCGGGAGTACTGCGGCAATGTCGTTTTCGTGGTATTCTTCCAGCTTGTTCCGCAAGGCCAGCGGCGTCGCGGTGCTGCGGATAATGGTGAGCACTTCCTCCGCATGCTCATTGAGCGGAGAACGCGCCACTTCCGTCGTTTTCATCATACAAAGAACCTCCCTGCTTGCGCGAATGCGCAGATTTGGAGGAGCCTGCCGCTGAATTTGGACGCAAAAAACCCATCGCCGGTTTCCCGCCGATATTCAGAAGCACACTCCGTAGCGGCTCGTGTATGGGAAAATCAGGGCGATGGTATCAAGCATTGCAGCAGAGGCGCACAACATGGACCCCGACAGACATACCGATCTCCCATATTCGCCCATGACTGTCACAGCCGTCCATTTTGTTCACCTCACAATATCTGTTAAGAATCTGGAGTTAAATCCATCAATTATTATGTCACGATTCCGTTCAAATTTCAACCCTTCCGCTAAAAAATCCCGCTGGATTTTTTCCAGCGGGATTCTAATTCCGGTTAAACCGCAGCAGCCTGCTTTTCCGCCATTTGCCGCCGTTTCTGGGCGTTGGCAAGCATGAGCTTGATCCGGTTTTCCTGATTGATTTTTGTGGCGCCGGGATCATAGTCGATGGCCACGATATTCGAGTCGGGATAGTCCTCCTTGAGGCGGCGGATCATTCCCTTGCCGACGATATGATTGGGCAGGCAGCCGAAGGGCTGGGTGCAGACGATGTTCGGAACGCCGGAATGGATCAGCTCCAGCATTTCCGCCGTCAGAAGCCATCCCTCACCCATCTTGTTGCCGTCCCCGAGGTATCCCTGGATCAGATTGTGCAGATCATTGAAGTCCCCGGGACCGCGGAATCGGCCGGAACGGTTCAGCGCGTCGATCATAGCGTGCTGATACTTCATCAGATACCGCTCCAGAAACCGGCACAGCTTCTGCTTGGCCCAGAGGCCCCCATAGAGGTCCACGTCCACATCCCGGTTATAGACCTTGAAAATAATGAAATCCATCAGGCCGGGAATCACAGGCTCCACCCCTTCGCTGAGGAGGAAGTTGGCAAGGTTGTTGTTGCCCAGCGGGGAGTACTTCACATAGATCTCTCCAACCACGCCGACCCTTACCTTTTCCTTTCCGGAAACGGGAACTGCCTTGAATTTCTCAATGATGCGGTCAAAGTTCCGCACCATACTTTTAAATGTCATGCCCCGTCCGGCGCGCATCTCCGAGATCAGGTATTCCCTGCATTCGTCCAGGCACCGGTCCGTATCGCCGGGGTTCACTTCATAGGGACGTACCTGCCAGCCCACATTCATCATCAGATCGCCGTAGATGATCGCAAAGGCAGCCTTCCGCAGGATCGGGACCGTCAGTTTGAACCCGGGGTTTTTCTCCAGGCCGGAGAGGTTCAGGGAGATCACCGGAACGTATTCCAGCCCCGCCCGGGCCAGCGCCTTCCGGAGCAGATACAGATAGTTGGAGGCCCGGCAGCCGCCGCCCGTCTGGGTGATAAACAGAGCCACCTTATGGGGGTCATAGCCGCCCCGGTGAATCGCGTCGATCAGCTGTCCGATGACAAGGATCGCGGGGACGCAGGCATCGTTGTGGACGTACTTCTGCCCCTCCTCCAGGATCGTGTGTCCGGAGGTGTTGAGCATTTCCACATTGTAGCCCGCCTCCCGGAGGATGCTCACCAGCATGGCAAAGTGATCCGGCAGCATCTGCGGCGCCAGGATGGTATACTCCTTCGCCATTTCTTTGGTGAACAGCAGACGGCCGTTTTTGTCATATACAAGCTGTGCCATGCTCAGGCCTCCTTTCTGGCGTCCATCGCCGCCATCAGTGAACGGATCCGGATCTTGATGGCGCCCAGATTGGAGATGTCATCGATCTTCAGCTGGGTATAGAGTTTTCCGTTGGATTCGAGAATCGTCCGCAGCTCGTCCGTGGTGATGGCGTCCGTTCCGCAGCCGAAGGAGACGAGCTGGACCATCTGCATATCCTTCTGGGTGGCGATATAGCGGGCCGCATTGTACATCCGGCTCTGGAAGGTCCACTGGTTGAGCACCGTCCGGGGTTCATACCCCATCCGGTAGCTGAGGCAGTCCTCTGTGATGAGAACGAACCCAAAGGACGTGATCAGGTCATTGATGCCGTGGTTGATCTCCGGGTCGATATGATATGGCCGGCCGGCGACCACAATAATGGAGCGGCCTTCCTCCCTCGCCTTCTGAATGTATTCGTCTCCGGTTCTGTGGATATCCTCCACATAGGCATCATAGGCACCGTAGGCCTCTTTCACAGCGGCGGCAGTCTCCTTTTTCGGGACGCCGAACTCCTTCAGGAACAGCTCCGAGAGCCGTTTGGCGCAGTCCTTGCGCCGCCAGAGTCCCACATAGGGATCCAGGAACCTGACCCGCTGCAGGGACGGCAGGTTGGCCGCTAGCAGTTCCGGATAGTAAGCCACCACCGGGCAGTTATAGTGGTTGTCCCCGATCCCCTCGTCGTTGTTGTAGGACATACAGGGATACCAGATGGCGTCTACGCCCTCCTCTACCAGCGCCTCCACATGGCCGTGGAGCAGTTTGGCTGGGTAGCAGACCGTATCGGAGGGGATGGTCTTCTGGCCCTTGAGATAGATCCCGCGGGAGGATTCCGGCGAAAGGACCACCTCGAAGTTGAGCTTCGTGAACAGCGCAAACCAGAAGGGCAGGTTTTCATACATATTCAGCCCGAAGGGGATCCCGATCCGGCCCCGGGAGCCGTCACCCACCCCCGTTCCGTTCAGGGCGCGGAGCTTCTGATATTTATAGTTCACCATGTCCGGCATGGCGATCTTCTTTTTTCCAAGGGGCTTGGAGCAGCGGTTGCCGGAAATGAACCTGCGGCCGCCGTCAAAGAGGTTGATCGTCAGGGAGCAATGGTTCGTGCAGCCGTGACAGGTGGAGGGATTGGCTTTATGCGTAAAGGATTCCAGCTCCTCCTCCGTCAGGATGCCGGATTTGTCCAGTCCCAGGTCCATGGCGTAGAGGGCGGCGCCGTAGGCTCCCATGAGTCCGGCAATAGTCGGCCGGGTCACGTTCCGGCCCAGCTCCAGCTCAAAAGCCCGGAGCACCGCGTCATTGAGGAACGTGCCGCCCTGCACCACGATATTCCTGCCGAGGTCGTCGGCGGAAGCCGCACGGATGACCTTATAGACTGCGTTCTTCACGATCGAGATGGACAGTCCGGCCGAGATATCCTCCACTGTCGCGCCGTCCTTCTGAGCCTGCTTGACAGAGGAATTCATGAACACGGTGCATCTGGAGCCCAGATTCACAGGATGCTTCGCCATCAGGCCCATCTTGGAGAAGTCCGCAATGGAATAGCCCAGCGCTTTGGCAAAGGTCTCAATAAAGCTGCCGCAGCCGGAGGAGCAGGCCTCGTTGAGCATGATGGAATCCACGGCGTTGTTCCGGATCTTGAAGCACTTCATATCCTGTCCGCCGATGTCGATGATGAAATCAACGCCGGGAGAAAAGTGGGAAGCCGCCCGGAAATGCGCCACCGTCTCCACCAGGCCCGCATCCACCTGGAACGCGGAGGAGATCAGGTCCTCGCCGTAGCCGGTGACAGCACTGCCGGCAATGGTGATCCGGTCGCCGCAGATTTTATAGATTTCATGGAGCTGCTCCAGAATCACGGACACCGGATTGCCCCGGTTGGAGCTATAGTATGTATACAGCAGTCCGCCGTCCGGCGCCACCAGACAGAGCTTAGTAGTCGTGGATCCGGCGTCAATGCCAAGATACGCCTTGCCGGTATAGGTAGAAACATCCACCTCCGGCGGCTTTTTCGAATTGTGCCGGGCCAGGAATGCGTCATACTCCTCCTGGGAGGCAAACAGAGCCTCCATGGTCTGGGTATTGCCACGGTCCTCCACGGACTTCTGAAGGCGCTCCAGAACGTCCTCATACAGCTCCGGCTCATACCCTTCCGCGCAGAGGCCAGCGCCGATGGCCGCAAAGCAGTCGCCGTTTTCCGGGAACACCGCATGCTCGTCATCCAGTTCCAGGCTCTCCTGGAAACGGTTCCTCAGTCCCTGCAGGAAGTGGAGCGGTCCGCCGAGAAAAACGACTTTTCCGGCAATATCGCGTCCCTGGGCCAGACCGGCCACCGTCTGATCCACAACCGCCTGGAAAATGGATGCGGCCACATCCTCCTTGCGCGCGCCCTGATTCAGGATCGGCTGGATGTCGGATTTGGCAAACACGCCGCAGCGGGACGCAATGGGGTAGATCTTCTCATATCCGAGGCTCAGACGGTCCAGTTCGTCGGCGGTCACACCCACCAGCGTTGCCATCTGATCGATAAAGGCGCCGGTGCCGCCGGCGCAGGAGCCGTTCATACGCTCCTCCAGCGCGCCGCCGAAGAATATGATCTTCGCATCCTCACCGCCCAGCTCGATCACCGCGTCCGTGTCGGGAATGTACTTCTCCACCGCCTCCGCAGTGGCAAACACTTCCTGGACAAAGTTGACGTTCGCGCTTTTGGCCAGACCGAGACCCGCAGAGCCTGTAATCACCGCGCGGACGCGCTGCCCCTTCAGCAGATCCTCCGTCCGCTGCAGCAGCTCGCAGGTCTTCTCCCGGACCATGGAAAAATGGCGCTCATAGGACCGGTACAGGAGCCGATCCTGCTCGTCAAGTACAATCACTTTGACCGTCGTGGAACCCACGTCGATCCCGATTCTCAAACTCATGTATTTTCACCTTGCTATTCAGAAACAATTTACAATATCAATACTCTCCCGCGGCAAACATCACCGCAGAAAGGGCGCACAGCGGCGCCGTCTCACAGCGCAGGATCCGCTTGCCCAGGGTACAGATCTGCATACCGTGGTCTCGGGCCGAATCGACCTCCGCTTCGGTGAATCCGCCCTCGGGACCGGTGATCAGGGCCACGCTAGTCAGTTTGGCAGACAGCGCGGAGGAGAGTGTATGGCTCTGTTCATTTTCATAAAAAAACAGCGCGGTCTCCGCCTGAGCGGCCCGGCCGAGCGCGGCCTCATAGCTGTCCAGCGCGTAAACCGCCGGGATCATGCCCCGCCCGGACTGCTCCGCAGCGGATGCGGCGATCTTCTGCCACCGGGCGAGTTTTTTCTCTCTGGTCTTTCCGTCGAGCCTGACCACACAGCGGCTGCTGGGGAACGCCAGAATCTCGGCGGCGCCTAACTCCGTCGCCTTCTGGATCACATGCTCAAGCTTATCCCCTTTGGCGTAGGCCATGTAGACAGAGACAGACACGCAGGCCTCTGCATCGGAGGGCTCTTCATGCTCCACCACCAGGCAGACCTGATCAGCGCTGACATCCGAGATCCGGCAGCGGTAGTCTGTTCCGCTTCCATTACAGACTGTGACGAGTTCTCCTTCTCTCATGCGAAGGACTTTCATATGGGCGGCCTGCTCACCGGTCAGGACAATAAAACGATTTCTGATCTGATCCTGATCCAGAAAAAAACGGGGCAAAGTCATCCCTCCTGCCTTTCCGGGCATATTACTGCATATGACGGTATTCTATCAGAAAACATCAGATTTTGCAACGCTTAATCTTTTCCACTTCCGGAAAAAAGCAAAATTGCGGTTGACAAACGGAAATGCTGTGTTATAATAATCAAGCTGATATTTGCGGATGTGCTGGAATAGGTAGACTGGCCAGCTTGAGGTGCTGGTGCTCGATTGGGCGTGCGGGTTCGAGTCCCGCCATCCGCACCATGACGCAGGGGAAGAGCCGATCATCAGATCGGCTCTTCCTTTTATTCTGAAATTTCCAATAATATGAACGGAAATCATGTTGCTTTTTTTTGAAAAATAACGTAGAATAGAGCAGAATAGACAAACTATGCGTGTTTCGGCTTTTCGAATACACATTCGCATAGGATTTCCTCTGAATGGGAGGTTTTACTTTGATTGATCCAAAACGAGTGATCCCTTTGCTGACCAACATGTCGGTGGACCGTGAGATCGGCCGCGGCCCGAATGGTACAGTCTATCAGGTCACCCGGCGGCTGGATGGAAAAAAGCTCGCCTTAAAGCACATCTCCATTCCCGCCAACGACGCGCAGACAAAAGCGCTGATTTTTGCCGGCGCCGTTTCCAGCGAAGCGGATGCACAGAAATACTACAACTCTCTGGTACAGGAGATCAAATCTGAGATTCTGACGCTTAACGGCATTGAGAGCGGTTCCAACCTTCTGAAGTTCCGCGGCTATCAGGTGGATCAGAAGATCATCGGGATCGGATTTGACGTTTACTTGCTGGAGGATTTTTGCCGGAGCCTGCCGGAATATCTGGTGAAGAATTCGCTGACCAAGCTTCATGCCGTCAATCTTGCCATAGACCTGTGCAGCGCGTTGGAACAGCTTCGCTCCGCCGGTCTGGTCCACAAGGACATCCGGCCGAACAACGTGTTCTTCAGCGACAGCCACTTCCTGCTGGGCGATTTGGGCGTCGTACAGAACAGCGAGCTGAGCTACACCTCCATGCCCGATCAGCTGATTACAGAATACACCGCGCCGGAAGTAATCCCGGAGGACGCTTCCCTGTCCGCAAACATGGACATTTACAGCGTCGGCATGATTCTTTACGAGATCTACAACGGCTACGCATTTCCCGACCACGAGGGTGACATGTTTGAACGGACGGCGGAGGAGCTTCCTGCCCCCGCCTATGCGGATCTCGCCCTTTCCGAGATCATTCTCAAGGCCTGCGCCTACGATCCGGACGACCGGTATCAGGACCCCTCTGAGATGAAGCAGGCTCTGATCCTCTATCTCCAGCGCGGGAACGTGACCGATGACCCCCTGGTTCCGCCTCCGCCTCCCGCAGAGGACGACTCCTCGGTGGACGTGTCCGTGATTGCCGCCGCCGTGGAGGCCGGCCAGTCTGCAGAGTCAGAGAAAGAGGCCGACGCAGAAGTCTCCGCCGCCGATTCGGACGAGACAAAAATCGTCGAAACGGTGCCGCAGGACGAGGCTGTTCCTGCCGTACCGGAAACCGAACCCGAATTCACTGTGGATTCGGAACCCTCCGCCGAACCGATTCCCGATGAGGCAACCCAGCTGTTCCCCGCCGTGGAGGATTTTGCCGAAGAGCCAGCTGTGTCTGATGCCCAGCCGGAGGATGCTGCTCCGGAGGCTCCGGAGGCGGAAGAGGTTCCGGAGGAAACCATCAAATTCTCTTTGAATGATATTTCCGATGACGATCTGCTGGTCCCGACCTCCGGCGAGATCTCCGTGGAGGACTTCCTGGCCTCCATTCGGACCGCTCCCGGTCTTGAAGTCCTGTCCATGGACTCCAGCGGCAACACCGTCACCGTCCCGGGATATGAGACAGAGGAATCCCTGCCCGAGGATACGCAGTTCGTGGATTCCGCCGATTCCAGAGTCGTACCGGATTACGAGGCGGAAGCAGCCGTTCCCGAGGAGACTGACTTTTCGGTAGAACTGCCGTTGTCCGAGCCAAGCCCCGAGTCCCCGGTCCCGGACGAAATCGAGGAGCCGGAACCGGAGCCCGAAGAGATCCCCGCACCCGTCCCGGTCTCCCGCGGCATCTTCCGCAAAAAGCGTCAGCCGGAGCCGGAGCCGGTGGACGACGAGGACGAGGAAGACGAGGATGAAGACTCCTATGACGACGGATACGACGAGGATGACGATTACGACGATTACGATGACGACTATGACGACACCTCCAGCGCATGGAAGAAGGCGCTGATTGCAGTCATTGTTCTGCTGGTCCTGGCAGGCGGCGCGTTCGCCGGATATACCTTCAAGACCGACACTGTCAGCAACATGCGCACAGAAGTGCTTTCGTCCTCCTCCGTACAGGTAAAAGCGGACCGCAAAAATGGCTCTGCGATGGAGGTTGTCTGCTCTACTGCAGCGGGCGAAGTTGCCCGGGAAGCCATCGGCGCCGGCGGCGCGACCTTTACCGGTCTGAATCCCAGCACCACTTACACCTTCACCATGAAATCCACCGATGGCAAGCTTCTGCTGGGCAGCAAGTCCGTGGAAGCAAAAACCGCCCAGATGACGAATCTCACCGGGTTTGCCGCTTCCAGTCTCTCCGCAGTAAGCGCCGATCTGGTGATCAGCGGTACCGGCGACCAGCCGGAAAGCTGGGTCATCACCTGCACCGGCGATAACGGCGACGTGGTCAACGTCACCGCGCGGGACGCTTCTCAGGCGATCCATGTGGACGGCCTGACTCCCGATACCCACTACACCGCAACCATCGCCCGGGGCGACGGAGATCAGCTTGGCGGAACCACATCCTGCGAATTCACCACCCAGGGCTATACGGAGCTGAGCTCCTTTGACTCCACCACGATCACCGTCAACAGCGCCACCGTCCAGTGGTCCTACTCCGGCACGGTACCCAACACCTGGACTGTGACCTGTGAGGGAACGGACAACTCCTCCACCACGCAGGAAATCAGCGGTACAGAGTGTACGCTGGACGGTCTGGAGCCAGGAGTGACCTACACCATCACCCTGAACTGCCCCTCTCTCAAGCCCACGGAGCTGAATACCATTAACGTCAACATCCCCACTGTGACGATCTCCGAGATCACCAGCGAGCTCAATGACGACGGCGAAATCGAGGTCAAGTGGGAGTACACCAGCGACATCACGCCCAAGGAGTGGAGCATCTCCTATAACTACCGTTCGGAGAATCCCGTGACAGCAACGCTTGTCACCTCTGACACCAATTCCGTGACACTGAAGAATCTGGTCCCCGAGGCGGAATATACCATCGCCGTTCAGACTGCCGACGATCTTCAGGTGGGCGGTACGGCGGAGACCATCTGCGTGACGGACGAAGCCCCCGACTTTACCGAATATGAGGCATCGGGCGCGGAACTGACTCTTTACGCATTGGAGGACAACCCGGACGGACTGGAGAACGAGACGGATTCCTTCACCCCGAATCAGCATCTGGCCTTCGCGGTCCAGGTCGATTACGAGGCCACGGATGATGATAAAACCGTCCGTACGCTCTATGTCGTCCGCAACGCCGACGGAACCCCCGTGTATGTGTACCGGAACGACGATCCCGGCCGGACCTGGTCCGGTTCCTGGACCACCGCCCGACACACCGGCGACCTGCCGGATATGCCGCAGAAGCCCGGCTCCTATACGTTGGAGATCTACTTTGACGGCGGACTCCTGGCATCGGGAGACTTCACAGTGGAAGCTGAATAATACGGAAAGGCCGCCCGAAAGGGCGGCTTTTTTTACTTCTTCGCGAAGGACATACAGTCTGTACACTGGACCATGGTGGGGTTCGGCTCATGGGAGCCGACCATGATCCGGTCCAGAGAACAGAAATTCGCGGTTTGACAATGATGCGCACACTGCTTGACCAGACATTCGATGCAGCGGTTTTCCGTCCCGTTCATACATTTCTCCTCCTTCTTCCGAGATGGTGATAGTATGCCCGGTTTTGTCATTTCTACTGATTTTAAGGCCGCCGGAATATCCGGCGGCCTTTCCCTGTCAATCGTTATTCTCCCAGTTGTGGTAGACGTTCTGCACGTCGTCATCGTCCTCCATGGCATCAAGCATCTTCTGCATATTCTTGATGTCCTCTTCCTTTTCCAGCGTCTGATAGTTCTGGGGAACCATCTCGATCTGAGCGGAAGCGAAGGTGTATTTGTCCTGAAGCGCGGCCACAACGTCGTTGAAGTCGTCGGGCTCGGTGTAGATCACGTGGACGTCGTCATCCTTGCTGTAGTCGGACGCGCCGGCCTCCAGGGCCTCCATCATCATCTCGTCCTCATCGTAATCGCCGTCCTCATCCTCGACCACAATCACGCCCTTCTTGTCGAAGCTCCAGCTGACGCATCCGGAAGCACCCAGATTGCCGCCGAACTTATCGAAATAATGACGCATGTTGGAGGCAGTCCGGTTCCGGCTGTCAGTCATGGTCTCCACGATCACCGCCACGCCGCTGGGACCATAGCCCTCATAGGTGATGGATTCGTAGTTGTCGGCGTTGCCGGAGCCCAGCGCCTTGTCGATGGTACGCTTGATGTTGTCGTTTGGCATGTTGGCCGCCTTGGCCTTGACGATCACCGCAGCCAACCGGGAGTTGTTGTTGGGGTCGCCGGAGCCGCCCTCCTTAACCGCCACAATGATCTCACGGGCGATCTTGGTGAAGGCAGCGGAGCGTTTGGCGTCGGCCGCGCCCTTGGTCTTCTGAATGTTATGCCACTTGGAATGTCCAGACATTATGTTCAATCCCTTCTGAGAAATGTATATCAAAAACTGAAATATTTTACCACAAATTCACGCTTATCTCAAGTCCTAATTGCACAACTTGTGTCAACTTTCTATACAAAATACTGATCCGGCTGAGGGAGACGCTTTGTCACCTCCACTTCCACCTCCGGGAACGCGGCCCGCAGCTTCGCCGCCAGCTTTTCCACAATGGGGTTTTCCGTGGGGTAATGGCCCGCGTCTATGAGGCTGAGATTCTGTCCCAGCGCGTCAATGAAATAGTTGTACTTCACATCCCCGGTCAGGAAGGTGTCGCAGCCGGCCTTCACCGCGTAGTCCAGATACTCTCCGCAGGAGCCGCAGCCGGTGGCGATCCGCCGGACTGGTCTTCCTCCGTCGCAGTAGCGAAGCCCGTTGGCCCGGAGCTTTTTCTTGACCATCGCCAAAAAGTCCTGCAGTTCCATCGGTTCCGGCAATTCGCAGATATGCCCCACGCGGCCCTCCGCCAGCGGTTCCAGAGCTGTCAGACACAGAGTCTCCACCAGCGTATCATCCACACCGTCCTCCGCCTCATCGAGATTGGTATGCATACAGATGGCGGCGATCCCGTTTTCGATCAGCGTGATCACCTTCTCCTGCTGAAAGACCCGGTCGGTCACATGCTTATAGGTGTCCCAGATCAGCGGATGGTGGGCAACGATCAGCTCCGCCCCGATCTCCTTCGCCTCCAGGATCACCGGCATGGTCACGTCCAGCGCGGTCAGGATCTTCGTGACAGGAGCGCCTCCCCTGCCCACCAGATGTCCCACGTTGTCCCAGGATTCTTTTCCCTCCTCCGGGGCAATCTTCCAGAGAAGATCCAGCACTTCATTTACACAGACCATAGTTAGCCTCCATTTTTGTCAGTCCCGCAAGGACTTCTTCAAAGAATCGCAGCTGCTCCGGATCCGCCGTCTTCGCCTGCCGCAGCCCCTCTACCGTCAGGCGAACCCCCTGCTTCACCCGGGAGAAATAGGCCGGAACCAGCGGATCGCCGCTCCGCAGCAGCGCTTCCGGCATATACTGTTCCACCGGAGATATCGGTCCTCCGTTCCCGTATTCCGCTTCCATGGCGGTATAGATGAACTTTCCGTCCTGAGACAGCCGTTCCTGCCGGACGGTGAACCCGTTTTCTCCCAGCCAGCGTCGAAGCTCCGCCGTTTTGGATTGGGGCTGAAGGATCAGCTGCTTCCCCGGGTCGAAGACATCCGGCTCGGATTCCAGTATATGTATGATATTCTCTCCGCCCATGCCGGCACAGATCACGGTGCCGATCTCGCTGACCGGCAATTCCCGCAGGCCGTCGGACAGACAGAAGCGGATCTGTTCTGTAATTCCTGCTTTTGCGGCACTGCGCCGCGCTGCGGAGAGCGGCCCCTCCCGGATATCCGAAGCGAACACCACGGGACAGATTCCCTGTTCCACCAGATACACCGCCAGATAACCGTGGTCCGTTCCGACATCCGCGGCAACACCGCCGGGCCGGACCATCGCCGCACAGGAAAGCAGTCTGGAACTGAGTTTCATAAATCCTCCCCATAAAAAACACGGGCCGGCATATTTGCCAGCCTGTGCTTTATTTGCATTTACGCATTGGCCTCCGCAGCGCCGATATAGGCGTTCAGCGCGCTGAGGAATTCATCCGGGTCCACGCCGTGAACCATGCATGCCTCTTCTACGGACTCGCCGCGGGAAGCGGGGCATCCCAGGCAGTGCATACCGATGGACAGGAACATGGGCGCAGCCTCGGGATTGGTGTCGAGGATGGTACCGATGATGGTTTCCTTCGTGATCGCAGCCATAATTCAACCTCCTGACTGTGTTTTTTCTTATTATATCCGATTATTCTGTGTTTTTCAACTGGTAATATCCATGAAAAGAGCCGCTCCCGAAGGAGCGGCCCGAAGCTTATGAAATCAGCCCTTCTTGGCGGCGTTGAGCTGCTCAGCAACCTCAGCGGCCAGATCAGAGACCTTCTTCTCAATGCCCTCGCCGGTGGCGTAGCGGGTGTACTTCACAACCGCGATCTTGCCGCCCAACTGCTTGGCAACCGCGGCCACATGCTGCTCAACAGAGACGCCCTTCTCCTTGACGAATTCCATCTGGAGCAGGCAGTTCTCCTCATAGTACTTGCCCATCTTGCCCATAACGATCTTCTCTTTGACCTGAGCGGGCTTGTTGGCCATCTTGGGATCGTTGTCCATCAGCGCCAGCTGGATCTCCTTCTCCTTGTCCAGAGCCTCCTGGGAGACATCGGACTTGTCGCGGAAATTGGGGTTCATGGCGCAGATCTGCATGGCCACGTCCTTGCCCAGTTCGGTAACGGCGGCAGCATCGATGCCCTCCACCTCCAGGTTTACAAGAACGCCGACCTTGCCGCCAGCATGGACATAGCCCACGTTCACGCCGGTGTCATAGCGGACAAAGCGCCGGATCTGCAGGTTCTCGCCGATGGCCAGGACCTTGTCAGCGGTGACTTCGTCCACGGTACGGTCAGTGCCGGGATAGGTCATGCCCTTCAGGGACTCCACGTCAGCAGGGTTCTGCTCGGCAATCACGACAGCGATATCCTTGACGAAATTCTGGAAGATATCGTTCTTGGCCACGAAGTCGGTCTGGGAGTTGACCTCCACCACGACTCCGATGCCGTTCTCAGCAACATAGGCGAAAGATACACCCTCGGCGGCAATCTTGCCGGCCTTCTTCTGCTGCTGAGCCATGCCCTTCTCGCGGAGCCAGTCAATGGCTTTATCAAAATCGCCGTCGGTCTCGGCCAGAGCCTTCTTGCAGTCCATCATGCCGACGCCGGTCATTTCACGGAGCTTTTTCACATCACTTGCGGAAAATGCCATGTTTCTTACCTCCTGTATATGATCAAGTAAATTATTCAGCGGCGGGAGCCTCGACGGCCTCGGATGCCTCAGCGGCCTCCACGGGAGCCTCGTCCTCACCCTGCTTGCCTTCCTGCACGGCGTTGGCCATGGTGGAAGAGATCAGCTTGATGGCGCGGATCGCGTCGTCATTGCCGGGAATCACATAGTCGATCTCATCGGGATCGCAGTTGGTGTCCACGATGGCCACGATGGGAATGTGGAGCTTCCGGGCCTCAGCGATAGCGTTGCGCTCTTTCCGGGGATCCACGATGAACAGCGCGCCGGGGAGCTTCTTCATGTTCTTGACGCCGCCCAGATACTTCTCGAGCTTCTCGATCTCCAGGTTCAGCTTGGCAACTTCCTTCTTGGGGAGCATGGCAAAGGTGCCGTCCTCCTGCATCTTGTTGAGCTGGTTCAGGCGTTCCACGCGGGTACGCATGGTCTTGAAGTTGGTGAGCATGCCGCCCAGCCAGCGGGCGTTCACATAGAACATGCCGACGCGCTCCGCCTCTTCCTTGATGGCGTCCTGAGCCTGCTTTTTGGTGCCCACGAACAGAAGCGTCTCGCCGTTGGCCGCCAGATCACGCACAAAGTTGTACGCCTCTTCCAGCTTCTTTACGGTCTTCTGGAGATCAATGATATAGATACCATTTCTCTCGGTGTAGATGTAGGAAGCCATCTTGGGGTTCCAGCGACGGGTCTGATGACCGAAGTGGACGCCGGCTTCCAACAGCTGTTTCATAGATACGACTGCCATTTGTTTTTTCCTCCTTTAAGTTATCCCGCCACCCCAATCATCTCCCCGCCAGACCGTTTCCGGCACCATGACGGAAATCCTTGGGTGTGTGTGGTTCTCTGCTTTTTTCGCAGAGCCTTAAAATTATACTATATTCTTTTCTGAAATGCAAGGAGAAATTCACGCTTTTTTGAAGGGTTTTTCAGATTATTCCTTCAAAAAACCGAGATAAGCGTCGAAGGCGTTGAAGAGCATATCGCCGGAGCAGACGCAAACATCCCCCTGCCCGCCCCGGAGCGGTTCAAACCGGAACAGTTCGGCCGCTCTTGTCAGGACCAGGACTGGAACGATCTCCCAGTCCTCTCCGACGATAATCTCCAGAGCCGGCACATACTTCGCTGCCTGGGAAACCTCGCCGGCGTCGATCCGGTCCTTCATCTTGAACTCCAGGGAAAACGCGTGGTCCTTGGTGATGACAAGAACGTCCGCGTAGATCCTGACCCGGCGGGTCTTTTTGATCCGCACTTCAAAGGCGATCTCCCAATCGAGACATTCCTCCCCCAGGAAGGACTTTAGATCCTCAAACAGCTGGATCATGGTCCTGCGGCAGTCCTTGAAGGAGTGGAACAGGCCCCGCACGTCGCTGAGACTCCGGCCGATCCGGTCGCAGCCCTCCTTCATCTGCCCCATCCATTCCTCTTCCGGCAGGCTCAGGAACACCCTTGCCGTGCTGTAAAAAGCGGAAAACTCCCGGAGTCCCCCGTGAGGAAACGTCTGCCGGATCAGCCCGTGCCACCGGTACTCCCGATCCTGATAGCACATTTCCCCCATGAGCGCAGACGCATAGAGCAGATGGTTGACTGTTTTCCGGTCGATATCGAGCCGGTCCGCGATCTCCTTTGCCTTGATCCCGTTTTCCCGGCAGATCAGGCCGTAGATTTTTCGTTCCAGTATCGCAGTTTGCTGGGACATGGAGGATCCTCCCTTTCTATCCGGCAAGATCGATCTCGCGGGTCTTTGCCCACTCCCGGACCGCATCTTCGATCAGGTTCAGACTTCCCTCAAACCCAAAGGTCTTGGTGTCGACCGCAAGGTTGTAATACTTGGTGTTGCCCCATTCTCTACCGGTGAAGTGCGCATAGAAGTTGGCGCGGGAGGCGTCCGTACTCTTCAGCTCTGCTTCCGATCGGGCCGGCGTGATCCCGTCCTCCTCGGCCTTTCTGGCAATCCGGTAATCCGTCGGCGCATGAATGAAGAGCCGGAAGCTGTTGGGGTCCTCGTACAGGATATAATCCGAACAACGGCCTACGATCAGCGCGGATTCATCGCTGGCCGCGATCCGGCGAATGATCCGGGTCTGGGCGGCAAACAGCGTTTCCAGAGGCGTCAGTTCCATGGTGGTCGTATAAGGCGAACTCAGAAAATCATGAACAAGGGGCCCGGACATATTGTGCTCGTGGGTATGGATAAACGATTCACTCAGTCCGCTCTCCGCCGCCTCCATCGGGATCAGTTCGTCGTTTCCGTAGAAGGAGATCCCCAGCCGTTTCGCCAGTTCCCGGGCGATCTCATATCCGCCTGAGCCAAATTCCCAGCTGACGGAGATCATCAGCTTGGGCCGTCCGGTCCGGTCGAGCAGGTAGCTCATGTCGCCCATAGCCTGCTGCAGCTTGGTCTCCCGCTCCACAAATCGCATCAGCGGCTGCTGGCACGCCTTCACAAACTGCTTCATCACAAAGCCAATGGTGAGCGCGCAGATCACGGTCCCCTCCCGCACGCCCACAAGCCTGTGGAAATACAGCAGGGAGACCAGCGCGGATACCGCCACGCAGCAGCAGTCAAAGATCGTTTTGGAGGTGCCGACGGTCAGTCCTGTTTTTTTCGAAATCGCCAGGCTCATCCCTTCTCCGGGCGTGGGCAGGATCTGCGGCGCCAAATAGCACATCACGCCGAACGCGACCAGCGGAATGCTGCAGAGAAGATAGACCATTCTCATCAGATAGGTCTCCGGCTCCGGGAGAAACGAAAAAACTCCGGTAGCACAGGAGACAAGGACGCCGAAGAAAAACGATGCCACGATCTGAAGCAGCATTTCCGGTTTGAAATCACGCCGGAGGATCAGCAGCTCCACAAGGATGTACAGGCAGTAGACCGCAGTGGTGCAGGCACCCAGTCCCATGGACGTGATTTTTCTGTCACCCATGATCTGAAACACAACGT
Source organism: Oscillospiraceae bacterium (assembly GCA_017469795.1). Taxonomy (GTDB): domain Bacteria; phylum Bacillota; class Clostridia; order Oscillospirales; family Oscillospiraceae; genus HGM13006. The sequence goes on along the minus strand of JAFUFT010000039.1, from coordinate 42,555 downwards.
TGGCCAGACAGGTGACCGGACTGACGCCCAGGGCGGATTTTACGGAAAACACAACGCCAATGGCCATGATGAACAGTCCGAAACAATAGACAAGAAATCGTTTTCCCCATACGACCGGCATTCCTCTGTTCCCCATACAGCATCGCCTCCTTTTTCGTTTTCTGCACTAATCTTATCCGATTTTGAAAAAAAAGGCAAGAAGCCTTTGAACGGATGATTTGTGCAGATTGATTTCCTTTTTCTGGTTGTTTTCAATTATTTTTTATAAACTATCCAAAATGATGATGCAAATACCGAAACTATCTGATATAATATAGCAGTAAAGTGCGTTCCGATCGGAATGCGCCAGCAAACGATTGAATATTGAAAGGAGAACTGAACTATGGGTCTGATTTCTGCTGCATTGGGAGCTGCCGGCGGCGTAATGGCCGATCAGTGGAAGGAATACTTTTATTGTGAAGCGCTTCCCGAGAACGTGATCGTCACCAAGGGGAAAAAGCGTACATCCGCCCGCTCTGCCAACACAAAAGGCTCCGATAACATCATCTCCAACGGTTCTGTCATCGCCGTTGCCGACGGCCAGTGCATGATCATCGTCGACCAGGGCAAGATTGCAGAGCTGTGCGCCGAGCCCGGCGAATTCGTCTATGACTCCTCCACGGAGCCCTCCATCTTCTCCGGCTCTCTGGGCAAGGGGATCCTCGATACCTTTAAGAATATCGGCAAGCGTTTCACCTTCGGCGGAGAACCTCCGAAGGATCAGCGTGTGTACTACTTTAACACCAAGGAGCTCATCGGCAACAAGTATGGCACCCCCAGCCCGGTTCCCTTCCGCGTAGTGGACAACAACATCGCGCTGGACGTGGACATCGCCATTCGCTGCTTCGGTGAATACAGCTATCATGTCTGCGACCCGATCCTGTTCTACACCAACGTATCCGGAAACGTCTCCGACCTCTACACCCGCGACAAGCTGGACAGCCAGCTCAAGACCGAGCTGCTCACCGCCCTTCAGCCCGCTTTCGCCAAGATCTCTGACATGGGCATCCGCTATTCCTCCCTGCCCGGCCATACCCTGGAGATGGCGGACGCCCTTAACGAGGTGCTCTCCTCCAAGTGGCGCGACCTGCGCGGCATTGAGATCGTCTCCTTCGGCGTCTCCTCTGTAAAGGCCAGTGAGGAAGACGAGGCAATGATCAAGCAGCTCCAGAAGGAGGCTGCCCGCCGGAACGTCCTGCGGGATCCCACTGCGGCTGCTGCGGAATACACCGCCGCCACGGCTGACGCCATGCGTACCGCTGCCGGCAACGCCGGAGGCGCCGCCATCGGCTTCATGGGCATGAACATGGCCCAGGGCGCAGGAGGCATGAATATGGCTCAGAACCTCTATCAGATGGGCGCGCAGCAACAGGCACAGCAGCCTGCCCCGGCTCCCGCTCCTGCCCCGGCTCCCGCTCCCGCCCCGGCTCCTGCCGCCCCCGCAGCCGACAGCTGGACCTGCCCGTCCTGCGGCGCTACCGTGAGCGGAAAGTTCTGCCCGGAGTGCGGCGCCAAGAAGCCCGAGCCTCAGCCTGCTGCTGACGGCTGGACCTGTCCCACCTGCGGCGCTGTGAACAAGGGTAAGTTCTGCGCCGAGTGCGGTACAAAGAAGCCTGCCGGTGTGCCCCAGTACAAATGCGACAAGTGCGGCTGGGAGCCTGCCGACCCCACCAAGCCGCCCAAGTTCTGCCCGGAGTGCGGCGATCCCTTTGACGATGGGGATATCAAGTAATCAATTATTTGCATCTGCAAATTGAGAGGAGATTAAAAAATGAAAAGACTGATTGCAATTCTCCTGGCTATGGTCATGGTTCTTTCCCTGACCGCCTGCGGCTCTCTGCCGCTGCCCGGAAAGAAGGACGACGCCTCCAGTGTGGAGTCCAGCGCCGAGGAAGAAAAGAGCGAGAAGGCCGAAGAGACCGAAGCTCCGGAGAAAGCCGAGGAGAAGCAGGAAGAGGAAGTCTCTGCTGCAGAGCCCGTTCCGGAAGAAGCGCCTGCCTCCGCCAGCGCTGCCGGCTACTATGAGGTCAGCAGCATGGCCGTGGGTGACGCAACAATGGGCGTTAACACCCTGGCTGACCGGGATATCACTCCGGACAACACGTATGTGGTCCTGGACGGCGAAGGCGGCGGCGTGATTTCCCTCTTCGACGGAGAAGAGATGAAGCTTACGCTTGACACCCGGTTTATGATCGTCGACGGCGAAGCAGTGGAGTACAAACTTGAGGGTGAGACTCTCACAATCATCGTTCCCGACGACGAGGACGGCGACGATACAACCCTGACCTTTATCCGCACCGGTGACAAGCGCCCCGAGTCCAGCGGAACGATGGCCATTGAACCCACCAAGCCTCAGGAGACCACGCCTCCCGAAAACGTCTCCACCGAGCCCGTTTCTGCCGATTTCGGCGACTATCACGTGACGATCCTTTCCGCTGAACCCTTCACGGACGGAGACGACAAGGACGGCGTCCGCTTCTACTATGAATTCACCAACAATTCCGACGAAGCTACCTGCGCCATGTTTGAGCTGGATCTGAACGCCTCTCAGGATGACTATGAGCTGGTCACCACATGGACGATGGATGATGCACCGGAATATGGAAACGACATCAGAGATATCCGGCCCGGCGTGACCATCCGCTGCTGCGAGGAGTACAACTTCAAGCCCACCGGCGGCCCGCTGGTCTTTACCATCACCGATATCTACGGCAAAAACGAGATTAGCATGCAGTTCGATCCTCAGAATCTGCCCGGACGGCCTGCTGATGAATGGAGCATCACTCCCATTGCCAATCCGGACTGGATGGCCGGCATTCCCGAAGAGGGCGACATCAAGGACTACCATGTGAAGATCACCAAGGCCGAAGGCGGCGAAGACTATGCGGGAGATCCGCTGTGCCGTGTCTACTTCGACTTCACTAACAATTCCCAGGAGACCACGACCTTCCTGATGGCCCTGGATCTGAACGTCATGCAGGACGGCATTGAAGTCCCCACGACATTCACCCTGGATGATATTCCGGAAGAGGACAATTACACTGTGGACGTGGCTCCCGGCGATACCATCACGGTTGCCAGAACCTATTCTCTCCGTACAGACAGCCCTCTTACTGTGGAGATCTATGACTTCATGAGCGGCAAGACTTACATCGGTACGACGATCACTGTGGCAAACTGATTCTGAATCAAGTTATGGAGCCGTCTGTCTGATGAGGACTGACGGCTCCATTTCAAAGGAGGCGCTTTATGCCAGCACAAACAGTAAACTACCAGTGCCCCGCCTGTACCGGTCCTCTTCATTTTGTCGGCGCCTCAGGCAGGCTGGAATGTGACTACTGCGGCAGCACATACGATATTGCAGAGATAGAAAAGCTCTACGCCCAGAAAGAAGAAGCCGCGGTCTCCGCCGCAAAGACGGAGGAGGAGAAAAAGAAAGCGCAAAGAGAACAGGCGGAAAAAGAAGCCCAGGAGGCCGCTGAGAACGGATGGGATCTCTCCGGCGCAGGCACATCGTGGACCGAGGAAGAAGCCGGCGGTCTGCGAACGTACTCCTGCCCTTCCTGCGGCGCAGAGATCGTCTGCGATCAAACCACCGCTGCCACATCCTGCGTCTACTGCGGCAATCCCACCGTGGTGCCCGGCCAGTTTGATGGTATGCTGAAGCCGGATTATGTGATCCCATTCAAGCTGGACAAGGAGTCCGCCGTCAGCGCGCTCAAGCAGTATTACAAGGGAAAGAGGTTCCTGCCGAAGACCTTCTCCGCCGGCAACCACATTGAAGAAATTCAGGGCGTCTATGTCCCCTTCTGGCTCTTCAACGGCAGCGCCCACGGAGAGATCGTCATGGAGGCTTCCCGCTCCACGACAACGCGGCTTTCTGACGAGGAGATCACCACGACTCAGCATTTCCACGTGGAACGGGGCGGCGATATCCGTTTTGAGCGGGTCCCCGTGGACGGCTCCTCCAAAATGCCGGACGAGCACATGGATGCCATCGAGCCTTTTGACTATTCCGAGATGAAGCAGTTCTCCACCGCGTATCTTCCCGGATATCTGGCGGACAAGTATGACGTCGGCGTGGAGGAGTGCGCAAAGCGCGCAGACCTGCGGCTGGAAAACAGCGCTGTAGGCATGCTGCAGCGCACCGTGACAGGATATGACAGCCAGATGGTTCTGGACAAATCCGTACAGCTGCAGCACGGAAAGGCCAAATACGCCCTTCTGCCGGTCTGGATGCTGCACACCAAGTGGAACAACAAGGATTACCTGTTCGCCATGAACGGGCAGACCGGAAAACTCATTGGCGATCTCCCCGTATCCAAGGGAAAATTCGCCGCATGGTTTGCCGGGATCGCAGTCCCGCTGATGATTGTTCTCGGGCTGCTGACCGGATTGATCGGAGGTTGATATGATGAAGAAACGTCTGATCTCTCTGATCCTTGTCACCCTTCTGGTACTCAGCCTGATGGTTCCGGCTTCCGCCTATGTGGACAAGGGGAATGTCTACTCCTCCATTGACGCTCTGTTTACCGAGCAGCTGGAGCAGGCTGCCGATCATCTTTCCTCCCAGTCAGAATCGCTGAATTTTGATCTGCACGTGGATATTGTATCCGATACGGAGGATCACCCCGTCGCAGAATATGCGCAGATCTTCTACGACCAGTATGAATACGGCTACGGGGAGAACCATGACGGCGCACTCTTGATGATCCACGTCACCGACAACGGTTCCTCTGCAGACCTGACGGATTTCGCCCTGCTCGGCGGAGGAAGCGGCGCAGAATTGATGGACAGCGAAGACTGCCTGGCGCTGGAAACTGCGCTGGAGACCGTTCTGTCCGGTACGGATCTCCCCTACGGCCAGGCCGGAGACACCTGTGCCACCGCGATTGGCCTGTATGAGTCCACTTTTACCGCTCTTCTGGGCGGCTCCACCGATACGATCATTGAAGCCACCGTCGAGGAAACCGACGCGCTGGATGCGGTGGATGTGGACGAAACCATGTTCTCTCAGAGTACATTCATTCTGGACTACGCCGGTCTGCTCTCAGACTCCGAATGGGAGGAGCTGGAGCAGAAAGCAGAGGCCATCGAGCAGAACTACCAGTGCGCAACCTATGTTCTCACAGTGGACTCTCTCGACGGCGTGGAGCGCCGGGATTACGCCAAGCAGTTCTACACGGCAAACAATCTCGGCAGCGGCGACTGGCGGAACGGCATTCTGTTTCTGGTGGCGATGGAGACCCGGGAATATGTCACCGTGACCTACGGCAGAAACCCCGACAATCACTCCGAATACGGCACCGGGATCAACGCGTTTTCCGACTATGGAATCTCCCAGTTGGAAAACAAAATCGTTCCGGATCTCTCTGATGGAGAATACTATGACGCATTCAAGTCCTATCTCTCCATCTGCGACAACTATCTCGCCCAATATACCCAGACCGGCGAAGCCTTTGACGTGGGCGACGCCCCGAAATCCAAGCTGGTTCCCGCTTTGATCACAATCCTGGTACCGCTTCTGATCGCCCTTGTGGTATGCTTAATCTTCCTGAGCCAAATGCATACTGCAAAGGCAGCCACCCAGGCAGACGACTACATTCCGAAGGACGGATTCAATCTGACCCACCAGGTGGATCAGTACACCCACACCACGGAAACAAGACGGACCATTGAACGGGAGCACAGTTCCGGCGGAGGCTCCTCCGTCGACAGCGGCGGATTCGGAGGCTCCAGCGGCGGCCATTTCTGACAGAGCAGGCTCCGCAGCGCGATTACGCGCTGCGGAGCCTTTCTTCACAAAACTTTCACAATATTTTTCCGCTTATTCCCAAGGATTGTTTGCAATTGAACCGCATTTCCACTATAATTATTTTTATGCAAATCTGCGCAGAAACGCGCTTTTACGGAGATGATTATATGGAACTCAAGGAAGTCGGCGCCGTCGCCCAAAGAATCAATCAGAACATCAGCCGTGTGCTGGTGGGAAAAAAGCCGGAAATCGACCTGGTCCTGACCTGTCTGTTTGCCGGCGGTCACGCCCTGCTGGATGATGTGCCCGGCACTGGTAAAACTGTTCTGGCCAAAAGTCTGGCCAGAAGCCTGCAGTGCGATTTCAAGCGGATTCAGTTCACCGCAGACCTTTTGCCCTCGGATATCACCGGACTGAGCGTTTTCAATCAGAAGACCGGCGAATTCGATTTCCAGCCGGGTCCTGCCTTCACCAACATTCTTCTGGCCGACGAGATCAACCGTACCACGCCCCGCACCCAGTCCGCGCTCCTTGAGTGCATGGAGGAAAAGCAGATCACCGTGGACGGCGACACGAAGGCCCTGGGCGCGCCGTTTTTCGTGATCGCCACCCAGAACCCGGTGGAATCCTCCGGTACCTTCGCTCTGCCGGAAGCCCAGCTGGACCGCTTCCTGATCCGTCTGACGCTGGGGTATCCGTCCACGGAGGACAGCGTGGACATTCTGAGCAATTATCTGAATGGTTCTCCGAATATCGAGCTGGAGCCCGTGGCCACCGGCGCGGAAATCAACGCCCTTCAAGAGGCCATCGGCGGCATTTTTGTCAGCGAGCCTATCCGGAAGTACATCGTTGATCTGGTGGAGGCCACCCGGAAGAACGATGACATCGAGCTCGGCATCTCCACCCGTGGCATGCTGGCCATGCTGCGCGCCTGCCAGGCGTACGCCGCGATTCAGGGCCGGGAGTATGTGCTTCCCGACGACGTCAAAGCCTTGGCCGTTCCGGTGTTTGCCCACCGGCTGATTCTGAAGGTCAAGTACAATTCCTCCACCAAGTCGGCGGAGCTGATCCAGCGCCTTCTCAATTCTGTTCCCGCGCCCACGGAATCCACCGATCAGAAACTGTAAGGGGCTGATTCTATGACTGCCGCTGTTTGGCTGATCATCATTGTCGGTGTCTTTGCGATTCTGCAGTCCCGATACTATGCCAGGGTCAGCTTTAAAAAACTGCGTTATGAGCGCACCATCAGCAAGTCCGCTGTTTTTGAAGGGGAAAACCTGGATCTTGTTGAGGTCATCGTGAACAACAAGCTCACGCCCCTTCCATGGCTGCGGGTGGAATCGAAGCTTTCGCCCTGGCTGCGGTTCCGCTCCCAGGAAAATCTGGAGATCCTCGACGACCGGTTCCACAGGAGCGTATTCTACCTCCGTCCCTACAGCCGGATCACCCGGCGGTACAATGTCAAATGCATGCGCCGGGGATATTACGACCTTTCCATCACGACCCTTACCGTCGGCGACCTCTTCGGGCTCGGCTCCACCAGTCAGGAGGTTCGGTCCGATCGAGCGAAGCTGTTCGTTTACCCCAGCATTCTCGGGCAGGATGAGCTGCCTGACGAAGCGCTCCGCTGGCAGGGAGACGTGTCCGTTCACCGGTGGATCTTCCCGGATCCGATCCTCATCAACGGCATCCGAGGGTATCAGCTGGGCGACAGCCGGAAAGACATCCACTGGAAAGCCTCTGCCCGCTCGGGGGAGCTGCAGGTCAAGACCCACGATTATACGGTTTTCCCCCGGTTGCTGCTGGTGTTCAACATCGAGCCGGAGGACAACTTCTGGGGCATGCTGTCCGCCCAGCAGATGGAGGAAATGGAATACGGCGTCCGGGTCGTTGCCACCATCTCCAACTGGGCTGTGGTGAACAACATGGAGGTGGGTCTGTTCTCCAACGCCTCCATCTCCTATTCTCCCGATCAGGTGATCGGGATCGCTCCGGCCTGCAACGCCAGCCAGATCAATCACATTCTGGAGACGCTGGCCGGTCTCGAACTGAAGGAGAAGGAGTCCATCTACCGCACCATGGAGCGGATTCTGGAGAGCGACATCTCGGAATCCGACATTCTGGTGTTCTCCACCTTCTGGAACGATTCCCTGGAGTCCCGGGCCGACGAGCTTCGCCGGAAGGGCAACTCCGTAACGCACATCACCCTCAGGAAGGAGGCGATCAACTTTGAAGCTGACGCTGCAGCGGACGCTGTTTGAGATCATCAACTTCCTGATGGCGCTGCTCTTTGTGATCCCTCTTGGGGTGTTCATCGAGCAGGTGTGCGGTTGGCCCCTATACCGGTGCTGTCTGATCCCCTGCGTATCCATCGCCGGATTCTTTTTCGGGCGATTGTCCATGACCAAGCAGATGAATGTGGCCATGATCCTGAGCGGATGCAGTCTGGCCGTCTCTGTGGCGCTTGCGCTGATCCTCAGCCGGGGACTGGGGCTGGCGGCGATCCTTCTGACGATCCTGTCCGGATTCTTTTCCCTGTTCTTTTACTTCTCCGCCAGGAAGGCGGCCTATACGGTCTATGCCCCCATGGCCGTCAGCGGGATTCTGATTCATCTGCTGGTTCTCTTGTTCTGCACCGGCCTAAGATGGCCGGAACCGGTAGGCCGGTTCACCAGCATCATTGCGATCTGCTATTTCCTCCTGAGTCTGTTTGCCTTCAGCGCAAAGGGCCTCCGCCGCAGCATGCACCGGGGCAGCGCCGACAAGCGGGTCGTCTATCCCGCAGGCATGCAGATGGGGAACTTTCTCCTGGTTACGGGCTTCATTCTGATTGCCGCGTTCATTTCGAACATACACCCGATTTTTCAGATTTTCTCCGCCGGCTTTGCGGTGGTGATCCGGGCGATCATCGCGTTTTTCGCCTTCTTCTCCAGTCTGTTTGACCGCAGGACCATCTCCATGGAAACCCCGGAAGAAGAAGCTGCGGCCTCCGTGGCGGAGGAAGACAACATCATGGCGGTGGATCCCAAGGGAGAAGCCGGATGGGTCACCACCGCTGTGGAGATCTTCGCGTTTATCTGCGTGATGCTGTTTGTCCTGTACGCCCTTTTCAAGCTGATGCAGAAGCTGCGAACTTCCGGCATGCGGATGCCCGCATTCCTGCGGAATATCCGTGACCGGTTCGCCCCAGTGGTGGAAGAGGACTATGTGGACGAAAACGAGAGTCTGTTTGACATGAAGCAGATGCTCTCCGACACCCGGGCCAATATGGCAAACGCCCTGAAAAAGCTGCGGGAACGTCCGCAAAAGCTGGATGATTTCCCGGACAGCCGCATGAAGATCCGGTTCGTGTTCCAGCAGATGCTCAAACGGGTCAAGCTCCGGAATCCCAAGGCCGCCGCCCAGACGCCCAACGAGATCTACGAGAAAGAGTATGCCGGTGAGGAAGACTTCCGGCAGTTTATGGATTACTATAATCAGGCAAAATATGGAGAGGACGAACTGCCTGCCGACGCGGCCGAAGTTGCCCAGGCCATACTGAAGCAGAAACTGTAAAAATACACGCCAGTGATGATTCACTGGCGTGTATTTTATCGAAATGAATATTTACAGTCGCTTTGGTTTTTATGATAATAGCATTCAATGATCTGGCCCGGACGCATTTCTTCGATGAAATCCAGGGTACGGAATGCCATACCATGCCCAACAAGTATTACGGCATCCAAATCAGCATATTTATCTGCAACACATCGCATCCTTCGTCTCATATGTTCCAGTGTTTCCCAGGGCTTTGTTTTGCCAATCGGGTACACCCCCTGGTATGCAGTAAACTCCTGTGCAGACCGAACCGCATCTCCTGCATCAGATAATTGATTTGTCAAATCGGGAATCCATTCATGCATGGCAGTCTCAACGCGCACGATTAACCCAGTAACACTGGAGATGATCAGCGCGGTTTGCAAAGCTCGTGTATAAGGAGAAGAAACAATTAACCTTGCGTTTTTTAATCTTGGATCTTTGGCAGCATGCACCGCTTGTTGGATTCCTTTCTCAGACAGCGGTGCAAAATCTCTTCCAAATCCCCAAAATCCGTTCTTCTCTACCTCCGAATAATCCGGTTCCCCGTGCCGGACCAGATAAAACAATGCCATAATTTAGCCGCCTGCTGCGTCCACGCAGGATTTCATCGCTTCGATCACCGCGCTGCGCATCCCCCGCTGTTCCAGTTCCGCCACGGCGCGAATGGTCGTTCCGCCGGGAGAACAGACCTCATCCTTGAGCTGCGCCGGGTGTTTCCCGGTCTCCAGCACCATTTTCGCCGCGCCAAGCACCGCCTGAGCCGCCATCTGATACGCCTGTGCCCGGGGGATCCCGGCCCAGCAGGCGCCGTCGGCCATGGCCTCGATGAACATATAGACATAGGCGGGGCTGGAGCCGGTCAGGGCGGATACAGCGTTCATCAGCCGTTCCGGAAGGACGGCCGTGCCGCCGGCCAGGGCGAACAGATCCAGCACGAGCTTCTGCTCCGCTTCCGTGACATGTGTCCCGAAGGAGAACGCAGTCATTCCCGCCTGCACCGCCGCAGGTGTATTCGGCATGGCCCGCACGATTTTCCTGTCCTCTCCCAAAACCTGAGCATAGGACTCGATCGTCAGCCCGACAGCGATGGATACAATGATCTGATCCTCCCGGATGACCGGCGCGATCCGTTCCAGAACGGAAGGCATCACAATGGGCTTGACGGCCAGCAGGACAAGATCTGCGCCTTCCACCGCCTTTTCCGGTGAATCGACTGCCTCCGCGCCGGTGCGGGCGCAGACGGCCGCCAGCTTCTCCCAGCCAGGATTGTATGCCCGCATGCTGTGATTTCCCAGGCAAAACGCGTCCATCAGCGCACCGCCCATATTGCCGGTTCCGATTATCCCGATTTTCATTCTGACTCCTCCTCCAGGATCTGTTCCAGCCCCGAAAGATCTGTCATCAGATTCAGGGCATCCAAAAAACCGCTTGTTCCAAGCTGAGCCGGAAGGCCCAGCCTCTTTTTTACTTGATTTCTGAGCGATCCGCTGTTGGCTCCTCCCATCAGTCCCAGCCGGAAGAGATCCTGCCGGGTGATCGAAGCACAGTTCGTTTCCGGCTCCTCCAGGAAGTGCGCGCCGCAGCGCCGGAGACAATCCAAAATGACCTCAGGCGGCATTCCCTCGACGCCAAGCAGCCCGGCCTTGGAGGGTTTCTGCTTTCTTCGCTCCTTCCCCGCCACATCGGGGATATAGGCGTGGAGCAGCTTCTCCCGGGGAAGGACGCTTTTGAGACGGTTCCGGATCACAAACCCTGCCCCGTCGCTGTCCGTGAAAATGATCAGTCCCCGCTGTTTCGCCACCCGGCGCAGAAAGTCGATTTTCTCCCGGTCGTGAAAAATCCCAAAACCCGAGGACTCCAAAATCACCGCGTCCACTGCCTGACTCAGCGTATTTTTGTCATACCGCCCTTCCACCAGAATCGCTTCCCGTATTCTTGGCTTCATCGGCTGCCTCCGCTCATCTCCGCAAGACGCAGCAGCATCATTTCCAGCAATACGTCCGAATCTCCGCCCGAGGTTTTCATGGCATAGTCGGTATCTGCAGAAAGCCGGATCCCCTGTTTCAGCACGTTTTTCTTGAAGCCGGACGCCTGGTTATACAGTCTTTGCGCCGCAGTATCTTTGATCCCGCACATCTGCATCAGATCATAGGGGCCTTTTCCGTGTTCCGAGAGGGTCTTGGCCGCGTAGAGCTGGCGCAACTGCCGTCCGATGGCGGCATTAATCACGATGGGTTCAAACTCCTGCAGGAGAAGGGATCTCATTTTCTGAAGGGCCTGATCGAAATCCCTGACCCGCACGGCGTCTGTAATATGGTAGATCTCCGCTTCCATCACCGGAATCACGACCGCATCGATATCATGCCGGGTGATCGCCGGCTGGTCGGTATAGGTCGCGATCTTGTCGATCTCCACCGCCAGAGCCGTCATCAGCCCGCCGGTCTGCAGGATCAGATAGCGGCAGAGATCCGGGGAAATGGACTTCTGATAGGCCGCCATGTGCCGCATGATCCAGGGGATCAGCTGGGATTCCGGCTGTCTGGCAAACTCCACTTCCTTCGCTGCGCCGGAGACCGCCTCCCACAGCTTTTTCATCCGTTTATCCGGTTTCCACGGAAGCGTATCATACACCAGGATCGTGGTACAGTACTCCGGAAGCGTGGAAAACACCGAGATGAGCCGCTGGCGGTCTGTATCGGACATCTGACTGTCGAAAAGATTGACGTCGATGATCTCCACCAGACTATTTTCGCTCATCATGGGGATCGCGTCCACCGCATCCGCAAAGGCCTCCACATCCCAGTTTTCGTCATTGAACCTGTGGTAGTTGAAATCCTCCGCCGGTCCGGCGACCAGTTTTTTTCGGATCTGATCCCGGTAGTTCTGAAGGAGATATTTCTCCTCCCCAAAAAACACATACGCAGGGCGCAGCTGATTCGCCCGAAGCTCCGCTTTGAATGACTCATAGGATTCATTTTCGTCTCTGTATTTTCGCTTTGCCATCGCTACGCCCCCTTTAACACAATGGTTCCGTACAGATCTGTCCGGTATATGACCGCGCCTGCATCGCGGATCCTTGTAATTGTTTCCTCCGCAGGATGTCCATACCGGTTCCGGCCCACTGAGATCACAACGATCTTTGGCGCGGTCCGCTTCAGGAGCAGTTCGGACGTGCTGGTTTCCGCCCCATGATGGCCGGCCACCAGAACGTCCACCGGAGGTATCTCAAATTGATGGAGCAGAGCAGCTTCCTGCTTGCTGTCCATATCTCCGGTAATCAGTACGCTGCGGCTTTCTGACTCCGACAAAAGGCTCAGGCCGCTGTTGCCGCCCTCCGCTGTTACGGGCGGGAACAAGACGATCCTTCCGTCGCCGAAATTCATCGTTGTTTTCCCGTCCACCATGATCTCTTCACAGGATCCTTCCCGGGCGAGCCGCTCAAACGGCTCCGCCCTCTGATGGTCTGTGTCGGGAATAATCAGCTTATCCACCCGAATGCGGCTCATCAGCTCTTCCACGCCGCTGACGTGGTCGCTGTCGAAATGAGTCAGGATCAGCGCGTCGATCCGATCCTCCCCGATCTCAGAGAGCCGGTCCGCCGCCAAATCTCCTGCAGCCTCCCCGACACTTCCGCCGCAATCCACTACCATGGTCTGCCCGCGGCTGCTGAGAATCAGGCACTGTCCCTGTCCCACGTCGAGGACGGTCATGGAAAACCCATTGTACTCGGAAACTGAAAAGAACAGGCAGGCAATCAGTCCCAGCAGAATACAGCAGACAGGCGCAACAGGCCGCGCGTACCGGGTCCGGTAAAGCAGCACCAGGATCAGATAGAGGAAAACGACCCAGCAGACGCCATAACCGGTTCCTGTGCTAATGGCAGCAAACGGCACCCGGGAAAGAATGCCGGCAACACCCAGTATATACCGGATCGGCCATGCCGTCAACCATCCCAGCAGTTGTCCCGCTGCCGGGAACAGCAACCCGGCCAGCGCTGTAAAAAGGCACCCCGGCAGGCAAAGTCCCACGGCAAAAACCGTCAGTAAATTTGTAACAGGGGCAATCAGCGAAATCCGTCCAAAATACGCCATCATCAGCGGAACCGTCAGGGCCGATGCCGCAAGGGTGGTTGCAATGGCGGCAATCGCGGCGCGGAGGATCCCGGGCTGCTTTCCTTCCCCGCTCCCGGAGAACAAACGAGAGAGTTTGTCCGCAAACAGATAGATTCCCGCCACTGAGGCAAAGCTGAGCTGGAGCGCCGCACTGAAGAGGCACCAGGGATTCTGGACCGTCAGCAGCAGCCCTGCCGCGCCCAGCGATGTGGGAAGATCCGCTTCCCTTCTGCACAGGGGCGCCATCAGCACCAGCGTCTGCATCACGGCTGCGCGCACCACGGAAACCGATCCGCCTGTGATCAGCGCGTATAGTACACACAGCGGGATCCCGACGGCAGCATTGGTCTTCTTCCGACGAAACAGTTTGGAGACAAATCCGGTCAGGATGGAAAGGTGCAGGCCGGAGATTGCAAGCATGTGGTAGATCCCTGTGATCTTCAGCAGATCCCGCTGACCGGTGCGGATCCCCGCCCGATTTCCCGTTGTCAGCGCCACGGCAAAGCCTGCCGCATCCTCCGGAACACATCGCTTCAGGGTCTGCTCCATACGGCGGGCGATCCGGTGCGGTGCGTAACGGATGTCAGTTTGCAGCGCCTTTATGATTTCAGGCGTTCCCTTCCCATAGGCACGTAGAAAAACACCGTCTGAACGGTTGTAAAACGAGTTTCCTTCATCTGCACTGCGCAGCTCTGCCGTAACCGTAAACTGATCGCCGGGCTCCAGCTCCTCCTCAAAATAGAGCCACACCAGGGCACGGACTGTCTTTCCGTCCACCTCGATTCGGGCAGGTACGCAGATCCCGTATGTGGTGGGCTCGCTGTAATCCGTCGCGGTACCGGAGACCGTCACAGTCTGCCCGGCCAGTGATTCCGCGGGTCCCATGACCAGCATGCCGAATCCCCATGTCCAGAGGGTTCCCAGGCTCAATCCCAGCAGGATCGTTCCGATCTCCGGCTTTTTCACGCACAGCAGGATCCCGGGGATCAGAAGAATGCAGGCAACAGCTGCTGCCGCTGAGGAAAAAGACCCTGCCAGCATACCGGCAGAGGCAAGCCCAAAGGCCAGTGTGAACCGCAGCAGGACCCGCATACCTCCCCCTCCTTCCCGGTTATTCTACCATTTCTCTGCTGAAAAGTCGAGAAAAACACAGCGGGGACGATCTGTCCCCGCCGTATCATTCAGTTGAAACTGCCAAGCTGTTTCCCGGCAAGCACGTGGAAATGCAGATGGTGAACTGTCTGTCCCGCGTCAGCGCCGCAGTTCGTCACCACGCGGAATCCCTCTGAGAATCCCATCTCCTTTGCCAGCTTCGCAATGACCTCATAGATATGCCCGACCACAACGGCCGTATCGCCGTCGATCTCCGCCGCCGAAGCGATATGCTTCCGGGGGATAACGAGAAAATGTGTCGGCGCCAGCGGCTCGATGTCCAGGAAGGCAAAACAAAGCTCATCCTCATAGACCTTCGTCGTGGGAATCTCCCCGTTCATGATCTTGCAGAAAATGCAGTCTTCCATGACGCTGCCTCCTTATTTTTTGATGTGTTCGGAAACGAAATTATCCACCACAGCCAGCGCATTGTCCAGCATCAGCGGCTCCTTGCCGCCGCCCATGGCGCTGTCGGGCTTTCCACCGCCGGAACCGCCAGTGATGGCGGTCACGGTACGGATCAGATCTCCGGCCTTGATCCCCGCAGCCACAGCCTTCTTGCCGCAGACTGCATGGAACGTGATCTTCTCGTCGCTGACCGTGGAAAGAACCGCGACCACCGACTCATCCTTCTCCCGGAGCATATCGCCGATCTTCCGCAGGGCGCCGGCGCTCATGGAGCTGAGGGTGGTGGTGATGACGTTAAGGCCCTCCACCTTCTTTGCGGAGTACAGGAACCGCTCGGCGTCGCTGGCCAGCATCTTGGACTGCATCTGATCCAGCTGCTGCCGCAGTTCCTTGCCCTCTTTCTGAGTCTGATCCAGACGGGCCAGAAGCTCCGTGGGCGTGGTCTTCAGGGTGGCAGCCGCCCTGCGGATGAGCTTCGTGTTTTCCGCTGACAGGCGCAGATTCTGCTTGCCCACCAGCGCTTCGATCCGGCGGACACCGGAGGCCACGGAGCCTTCGCTGATGATGCAGAAGGAGCCGATCTTCGCCGTATTGGTCAGATGCGTTCCGCCGCAGAGTTCCTTGGAAACATCTCCCATGGTGACGACGCGGACCTGATCCCCGTACTTTTCTCCGAACAGCGCCATGGCACCTTCCTTCTTGGCCTCGTCGATGGACATGACCTGGGTGACAATGTCATAGCCCTCCAGAATGGCGTCGTTGACAAACTCCGTGATCTGCTTCAATTCATCCTCCGTGATGGCGGAGAAATGGGTGAAGTCAAACCGAATATGGTCTGGGCTGTTGAGGGAACCGGCTTGATGCACATGGTCGCCCAGCACGTGCTGGAGCGCAGCCTGCAGCAGATGGGTGGCGGAGTGGGCCCGGGCAATGGCCTGACGGCGTTCGGTATCCACGTTGGTCTCCACCATATCATCCACCTGAAGGCTTCCGGAGATCATTTTGCCGGAATGGAGGTACTTTTCTCCCTTGTCCTGCTGAACGTCCGTCACCTCAAAGACGCAGCCGTCCTTCGTAATGGTGCCGAAGTCGGCGGACTGGCCGCCCTTTTCCGCATAGAAGGGTGTCTGATCCAGCACGAGGATGCCCTCCTCGCCCTCGCGGATGGAGGAGCAGAGCTCTCCATCGGTAACAATGGCCAGGACTTTACCGCTGTCCTTCAGCGTATCATAGCCGGTGAACAGCGTGGGCGTATTGTCCAGTCCCAGATCCAGGCCCTTCCAGGCGTCCTTGGCGTCGCCGAGTGCGTCCCGGGCCGCCTTCCGCTGGGCCTCCATCAGTTCCCGGAAGGTTTCCTCATCCACGGTCATGCCCTCGTCCTCGGCCATATCAATGGTCAGATCCAGCGGGAAACCGTAGGTATCGTGGAGGCGGAATGCGTCTTCGCCGGGGAATACAGTCCGGTTCTCCGCCTTGCACCGTTCCAGGCACTCCGAGAAGATCCGCAGGCCCTGATCGATGGTGCGGCCGAAGTTCTCTTCCTCCACCCGGACTACTTTCGTGATATAGGCCTCCCGATCCCGGAGATCGGGATAGGCGCCCTCGTTCTCATGAATCACCGTGGGAACCACCTTGTACAGGAAACCCTCGTGGACCCCGAGCAGCCGCCCGTGACGGGCTGCCCGCCGCAGCAGCCGCCGCAGCACATAGCCCCGTCCCTCATTGGAGGGCAGCACGCCGTCCGAAATCATCATCACGGAGGCGCGGATGTGGTCGGTGATGATCCGCAGGGAAACGTCCATCTTATAGCTCCGGCCATAGGAGGCGCCGGTGAGCTCGGTGACCCGGTTGGTGATGTTCATGACCGTGTCCACGTCAAAGAGGCTGTCCACGTCCTGGCACACCACAGCAAGACGCTCCAGGCCCATGCCGGTGTCGATGTTCTTCTGGGCCAGCTCAGTATAGTGGTTGTTTCCGTCGTTGTCAAACTGGGAGAACACCACGTTCCAAACTTCCATATACCGGTCGCAGTCGCAGCCAACGGTGCAGCCGGGCTTGCCGCAGCCATACTTCTCTCCCCGATCATAGTAGATCTCAGAGCAGGGACCGCAGGGGCCGGAGCCGTGCTCCCAGAAGTTGTCCTCCTTGCCGAAGCGGAAGATGTGATCTGCAGGGACGCCGATCTCGTCCCGCCAGATGCGGAAGGCCTCGTCGTCGGCAGGAGTGGTCTCGTTGCCCTCGAACACGGAGGGATAAAGGCGGTTGGGGTCCAGACCCACCCATTCCGGAGAGGTCAGGAACTCCCAGGCCCACGGAATCGCCTCTTTTTTGAAGTAATCGCCAAAAGAGAAGTTGCCGAGCATCTCAAAATAGGTGCCGTGACGGGCGGTCTTGCCGATATTCTCGATGTCGCCGGTCCGAATGCACTTCTGGCAGGTGCAGACCCGATGCCGGGGAGGCTCCTGCTCTCCGGTGAAATAGGGCTTCATGGGCGCCATGCCGGAATTGATCAGCAGAAGCGAAGCGTCGTTCTGCGGGATCAGGGAAAAGCTGGGCAGGCGCAGGTGCCCTTTGGTTTCAAAGAACTTCAGGAACATCTCCCGAAGCTCGTTGACTCCAAACTTTTTCATACGTATTCCTCCATCATCATTGGCGCTGAAAAAAGAAATCCACCCCCAGTAACAGGGGCGGACATACCGCGGTACCACCCTGATTTACCCCGAAGGGCATCTCAGAAGCCTTAACGCGGCGTCACGTACCGGTCATCCCGGTCAGCTCAGGAGTGGCCCGAACCAGAGACACAATCCGGGCTTTCACCAATTCCCGGTCGCTAAAAGAGATCTCAGGTTCTTCTTTCCGTCAGCGCATTTGTTTTATTCTTCTCTATTCTATCACGAAACACCTGTTTGTCAATGGATTTTCTCCGTTTTGGCGGTTTTGCCAGTATAACTTCCGATCCATTCAGGAATAGTATACATGGTGATGAAACATGTTTGTTTCCTTTGTTCGAACATTGATTCTGTACGTCATTATCGTTGCGGCCATCCGCCTGATGGGCAAACGGCAAGTCGGTGAACTGGAGCCCACAGAGCTGGTCGCGGCAATCCTGATCTCCGATCTGGCGGCGGTCCCCATGCAGGACATCGGCATTCCCCTGCTCTCGGGCGTAATCCCAATCCTGACGCTGCTGGCGCTGGAACTGATCAGCGCGGAACTGTCTCTGCGTTCCATTCGGTTTCGGTCGCTCCTCTGCGGCAATCCCGTATTTCTGATCAAAGACGGAAAGATCGACCAAAAAGCCATGGCCGCGACAAAGCTGAGCCTCGATGAGCTGAGTCAGTGCCTCCGGGAAAACGGAATTTCCGATATAAAAACCGTGAAATTCGCGATTTTGGAGACCAGCGGCCGGCTCTCCACCTTTCTCTACCCCGAATATGCTCCGCTGACCGCGGCCCAGGAAAAAGCAAATACAGACCTGGAAATCCCCCTCCCCGTAATCAGCGACGGCACGATTCTGTCCAGGAACTTGTCAATCCTGGGATGGGACCGGCGCTGGCTGCTGGGGGAATTATCCGGCACGTCCCCCGATAACGTATATCTGATGACCGCCACCAGACGTGGGACCCGGACCATCATTCCAAAGGAGGATCCGAAATGAAGCGAATGATCATGCCCCTTCTTCTGCTTGTTTTTGTCACACTGTTCTGCAGCGTATGTATCCTCCGGACTGACCAGATCTGCAATGAGACCGCAGACCTGATCAAACAGGCGGGAGAGCGCTTCCAGCAGGGCAGCTATGAAGAAGCGGAAGATTTCATCCGTCGGTCGCAGTTCTGCTGGGACAGTCACGAAGGGTTCCTGGGCATGGTTCTGCGGCACACAGAATCTGATGACGTGGGATTCATGTTCCCGCCGCTTCTGGCCAGCTGCCGGGCGAAAAACCGGGACGCCTTTCTGGAAAAAGAGCTGGAACTGGAATCCTATCTCCGGCAGCTGTCCCGAATGGAGATTCCTTATTATTTCAATGTCTTGTAAAAACGCCCTCCCACAGGGAGGGCGGATCCGTCTTATTTGTGCATGAGCAGCCGGATCAGGCCGGACAGACCGAGCTTTTTCTGCCGGGTCGTATTCTTGTAATTCAGCATATACATGGTCATGCCCCCTTTCCGTAGATTTTCCGCGATTATAGCACATTGCCCAATTAGTGTGTGAACAATTTGTTAATAATTTATAAAAGAAAACCATGCGCACAGCGCATGGTTTTCTGTGTTTTTCGAATATGATTACTTATCCAAGGATCATCCGGTCGTTGGCAAACTCCTCGCCGGAGGCCACATTGAACTTTTCCAGCAGATCCTCGACCGTGAGTTTTTTCTTCTCCTCGCCGCGGATATCCAGAATGATGCGGCCATCCTTCATCATGATCAGCCGATTGCCGTGGGCGATGGCGTCCTTCATGTTATGGGTCACCATCAAGGTGGTCAGATGATCCCTGGCTACGATTTTCTCCGTTGCCTCCAGCACCTTTGCCGCAGTCTTCGGATCCAGCGCCGCCGTATGCTCGTCGAGCAGCAGCAGCTTCGGACGGACCAGCGAAGCCATCAGAAGCGTCAGTGCCTGCCGCTGTCCGCCGGAAAGGAGTCCAACCTTAGAGGTCAGCCGGTCCTCCAGGCCCAGATCCAGCAGCTTGAGCAACTCCCGATACCGGGCCCTCTCCGCTTTTGTGATGCCGATTTTCAGGGATCGGGTCTTCCCGCGGCGCTGGGCCAACGCAAGGTTTTCCTCGATCTGCATGGTGGCAGCCGTTCCGGTCATAGGGTCCTGGAACACCCGCCCGATATATTTCGCGCGCTTGTGCTCCGAGAGCTTCGTCACGTCCACGCCGTCTATGATGATGCTGCCGGAATCCACCGGGAACACACCGGCCACCGCATTGAGCATGGTGGATTTACCAGCGCCGTTTCCACCGATCACCGTGCAGAAGTCCCCATCTTCCAGATGCAGGGTCAGACCGTTGAGGGCGACCTTTTCGTTGACAGTGCCGGGGTTGAACACCTTTACGATCTGTTCGATTTTAAGCATCGGATGCAGCCCCCTTTTCGCTTTTGATTTTTCCGGGGAAGTACTTTCCCTTCCAATAGGGAACCGCAAGGAATACCGCGACTACAAACGCCGTCAGCAGCTTCAGATCATCCGTGGACAGGCCGAGCCGGAGCACGAACTGGATCACGATATAGTAGATGATCGCTCCGATGATGGAGGCCAACAGCTTCAGCGCAAAATTGTGGAACACCTTGTCAAAGATCACCTCGCCGATGATCACGGCAGCCAGACCGATGACGATGGCGCCGCGGCCCATATTGATGTCGGAGAAGCCCTGATACTGGCTCAAAAGCGCGCCGGCCAGCGCTACCAGTCCATTGGAGATCATGAGACCGAGGACCTTCGTCACGTTGGTGTTGATGCCCTGTGCTCTGGCCATGTTGTGGTTGGAACCGGTGGCCCGGAGGGAGCATCCGATCTCCGTGCCGAAGAACCAGTACAGCACCCCGATGATCACCACACAGAAGATCACCAGCGCAAGGATCGGGTTCTGAATACCCACGTCTCGCACATACCGGGAAGAAATGATCAGATCATACTTGTCCACACTGATGGGCAGGTTTGCTTTTCCGGTGCCGGTGCCCCAGCCCATGATCCGCAGATTCACGGAATACAGTGCAAGCTGCGTCAGGATTCCGGCAAGGATCGGCGGGATCCCGCAGAAGGTGTGAAACGCGCCGGTGACAAATCCAGCCAGTACGCCCGCCAGCACCGCCACAAGAAGCGCCACCCAGACATTTGCGCCGTTGAGCGTCAAAAGCACACAGACCGCTCCGCCTGTCGCAAGTGAGCCGTCCACCGTCAGGTCCGCCACGTCAAGGATCCGATACGTGATATACACGCCGATCGCCATGATACCCCAGATCATTCCCTGACCGACCGCACCGGGCATGGACTTCATTAGGGCTGCTATAAATTCCATGGGAATTCCTCCAAAACAATAATCGGCCTATGGCCACAATTATTATATTTTAGCAAAAACGGCCGGAAAAAGGAAGACCCTTTTTCCGGCTATTTTCAGTTTTGTCTTTTAGCCGCCGATGGCCTCGTAGCCCTCGGGAATCGTCACGTTCAACGTCTGCGCATTGGAAGCGTTGTACTTCTTCGTTACAGCAGCCGCAAACTGAACCGGCATCATGCTGACGTCGGCACCCTCAGCCAGGATCTGGGCTGCCATCTCGCCGGTGGCGTAGCCGAGATCATAGTAGCTGATGGAGAGCGTCGCCACGCCGCAGCCGGCGCAGATCCCCTCTTCGCCCGCAACCACGGGAACTCCGGCGGGAAGCACCACGTTGGCGATGGCCTCCGTGTTGTTGGCAGCCGTATTGTCCGTAGGAATATAGATGACCTCAGAATTGTCACAGGCAGTCTGGGTCACGGAGGTGACGTCATTGGTATCCGTGAAGGTAAAGCGGGAGACCTCATAGCCTTCGTCAGTGAGGTAGCCCTCGATCACATCGCACTGATACACGGAGTTGGGCTCCGCGGAGCAGTAGAGCAGGCCGACCTTCTTCGCATCCGGGAACAGTTCCTTGATCATAGCGGCCTGCTGATCCAGCGGCGCCAGATCGGAAGTGCCGGAGACATTAGTGCCAACCGTACCGTTCCAATCGCTGATCTCCAGCGCTGTGGCGTAATCCGTAACGGAGGTGCCGAGGATCGGGATCTCCGCAGTAGCCGCGGAGGCCGCCTGCAGAGCGGGGGTCGCATTGGCCATGATCAGATTCACGCCG
The DNA here is from genome assembly GCA_017469795.1 of Oscillospiraceae bacterium. Lineage (GTDB taxonomy): Bacteria > Bacillota > Clostridia > Oscillospirales > Oscillospiraceae > HGM13006. Next base: position 20,674 of record JAFUFT010000039.1, on the reverse strand, counting down.
GAGGAGAGGAAGCCGTTGACGATGGTCGCGCAGTTCGCGGAATCGCCGGAGGCGTTCTGAACGTCAAAGGTCACGCTGTCGCCGAGCTTGTCTTTCAGCGCATCCTGGAATCCCTGCGTCGCAGCATCCAGCGCCTCATGCTGGACCAGCTGGACAACGCCGACAAGATAGCTGCCTTCCGCAGAAGCATTTTCCGCAGGGGCGGCCTCAGACGCGGCGGACGCAGCAGTCTCCGCAGCGGAAGAACCGGCAGACGCATTGCCGGAACCGCAGGCCGTGCAGGCACACAGGAGAGCGACTGCCATTAAAACAGCCAAAAGTTTCTTCAAAGTATTCATTGGTCTTACCTCCATCGTCAGCCAAAACAGCCGACACTTTATTGCTTTATTCTACTGAATAATTATATCTTCTTATCCGCATTTGTCAACCGCTTTAGCATAAAAAAGTGCCGTGGTGTTGAAGCAATTTTCAACGCCACAGCACTTCTTTTTTGTGCAGTTTTACTTATTGGTCTGAGATTTCCAGCAGCACCGGGCAGTGATCTGACCCAAAAACCTCCGATTCGATCTCTGCCCGAAGGATCCGGTCTCTCAACCGGTCTGACAGGAGCCAGTAGTCGATCCGCCATCCCGCGTTGTTCTTTCGGGCGTTGAACCGGTAGCTCCACCAGCTGTACCGCCCTGCGGCGTCCGGATACAGATACCGGAAACTGTCGGTAAACCCGGACTCCAGAAGCCGGGTGAATTTCTCCCGCTCCTGATCGGAGAATCCGGCGTTTCCCCGGTTGGGCCCCGGATTTTTCAGATCGAGCTCCTGATGGGCTACGTTCAGATCGCCGCAGACGAGCACAGGCTTCTCCTGATCCAGCGCCGTCAGGTATTTCCGGAACGCATCCTCCCAGGCCATTCTGTGGTCGATCCGCTTGAGCCCTTCCTGGGCGTTGGGCGTATAGCAGGTCACGACGTAGCAATCGTCAAATTCCAGCGTGATCAGCCGTCCCTCGCGGTCCAGTTCCTCTACGCCGACCCCATAGCGCACCGAAAGGGGCTCCTGTCTGGAAAAGATCGCGGTACCTGAATAGCCCTTCTTCTCTGCATAATTCCAATACTGATGGTATCCCGGCAGCTCCAGCTCCACCTGGCCGGCCTGAAGCTTCGTCTCCTGCAGACAGAAGACATCTGCATCCGCCGTTTGGAAGTAATCCATAAAGCCTTTTCCAAGGCAAGCCCTGAGCCCGTTGACATTCCACGAAATCAGCTTCATTTCCCGTCGCCTCCGTTCTTTGCCGCAAGCCATTTAGCCAGCTGATCCGCCATAGCGGTGTTTCCGCCGCCTGTATTCTGATTGGCCAGATATTTCCGCACATCCCGTTTATTCGCTCCTGCCGACGATCTGCGCTTCTTGAAGTCGGATAGCTTCTCCCGGTAGCCGCAGGCACAGGCGAACATCTGCTTCTCTCCCTCTCCCCGCAGTTCCATCTTCTTGTGGCAGTTGGGGCAGCGGGCATTGGTGGTCTGGGTGAGATTCCGGCGGTAGCCGCACTCACGATCCGGGCACACCAGCATCTCTCCCCGCTTGCCCTTCACCCGGAGCAGGTATTTGCCGCAGTCCGGGCAGGGCGTTCTGGTCTGATTGTCGTGCCGGTAGTTCCGTTCGCTGGCCTTGACCTCCGTTACAAGCTCCGTGGCATAGCGGCGCATCTCCGACACGAATTCCCTGTCGCTGGCCGTACCCTTTGCGATAGCGGAGAGCTTATCCTCCCACCGGGCCGTCAGTTCTGCAGACCGCAGCTCCTCCGGAACCAGCTCCACAAGCTGGATTCCCTTGGAGGTTGGCACCAGGTCTTTTCCCCTGCGCTCCACATAAAACGTGGAGAACAGCTTCTCGATAATATCCGCCCGGGTGGCCGGGGTGCCCAGTCCAGACGTCTCCTCCAAAATTTTGGACAGCGCCTTGTCGCTGACCGCGGAAGAGGGATGCTCCATGGCGGTGAGAAGCGTTGCCTCCGTATACCGGGCGGGAGGACTGGTCTTTCCCGGCTTCAGGGCAAGGGACTCAACCCGGATCGTCTGCCCCTCCCACAGTTCCGGCAGAGTCTGGTCCTGCTCGTCCCCATCTTCCTCCTCCATGCGGAACGAGCGGTCATAGGCCGCCTTCCACCCCTGCTTCAGCACACGCTTGCCTCGGGCCAGGAACGTCTCCCCGCCAATGGAAATGGTCAGCTTGATCTCCTCGTATTCAAAGGGCGGCATCAGCACTGCCAGGAACCTGCGCACCGCCAGATCATAGATGTTTTTCTCCGGCCCGGAGAGCAGGTACAGATCTGCCTGCTCCTCTGTGGGAATGATCGCGTGGTGGTCTGTGACCTTGGCGTTGTTTACCAGATATTTCGTCTGAAGAGGCTTTTTCCGGTAGATCTCCTGGGCTAAGGGCTTGTATTCCTCCACCATGCAGCTCCGCAGGCGCTCCGGAAGCGTCGGCACCACGTCGTCGGAGATATAGCGGGAATCCGTTCTCGGATAGGTCAGAACCTTATGCCGCTCATAGAGCGACTGCATGAGAGACAGAGTCTCCTTGGCGGAGTATGCGTATTTTTGATTGGCGTCACGCTGCAGTTCCGTCAGATCATAGGCCGCCGGAGGCGGGGTCTGTTTCTTCACCCGCTCCACCTTTGTGATGACCGCATCCTTTCCCTCCAGCTGTTTCAGCAGGGATTCCGCCCGCTCCCGGTCAAAGGTACTGGCGTTCCCCTTTCCGTCCCGCCAGTAGCCGGTAAAACCGGGAAGCTTTGCCGTAATCCCCCAGAACTCCTTCGGTACAAACTTCTTGATTTCCTCCTCCCGGCGAACGATCAGGGAGAGGGTTGGCGTCTGGACCCGTCCGGCAGAGAGCTGGGCGTTATATTTGCACGTCAGGGCTCTGGTCACGTTCAGTCCGACCAGCCAGTCCGCTTCGCTGCGGGCCTGGGCGGAGCGGAACAGATTGTCATATTCCTTCGCAGGCTTCAGGTTCGCGAAGCCGTCCCGGATGGCCTTGTCAGTCTGGGACGAGATCCACAGGCGGCTGGTCTTTCCCTTCCATCCGGCCTTCTGCATGATCCATCTGGCTACCAGCTCGCCCTCCCGGCCCGCGTCGGTAGCGATCACCAGATGATCCACATCGCCCCGCTTCATTAACGACGATACCGTCTGATACTGTCTGCGGGACTCCGGGATCACCACAAGCTTCATCTGATTGGGAAGCATCGGAAGCTCCTGCATATCCCACTTTTCCCACTTCTTCTCATATGCGTCCGGGTCGGCCAGCGTCACCAGATGCCCAAGCGCCCATGTGACGATGTATTTGTCCCCCTCCAGGTATCCGTTGCCGCTTTTGGCGCAGCCAAGGACCCTGGCAATCTCCCGGCCTACGGAGGGTTTCTCCGCAAGTACGAGCGTCTTTCCCATTGTGATTCCTCTTTTCATCTGCGATGGCATTAGTTTACCACAGACAGGCCGAAAATGGAAGAGAAGCCGGAATCTCTTCGGAAAACCGGCCTTTTTTTGTGCATTTGAGGCATTTATCTTCCCAGATGATTCTGGTATACTGAAACAGTATTACTTAAAACAGAACGAGGAATCATCATGTCTTTTTCCATCGACAGTTATTCGGAACAGTTTTTTATCTCCTCCACCGACACAGACGCATCCTACGCCTGCCGTCCCTCGGCCCTGTTTGTTTATCTGCAGCGTGTGATCACAGAACACTCCCAGCAGGCCGGGACCAGCCGGGACGACATGCTCTCCAAATACAACTGCTACTGGATGGTTCTGCGCATCTGGGTCCGGCTCAACCGGCCGGTCATCTGGGGAGAAACCCTCACCATCCGCATGACGGTCCGTCATCCGCAGGGTACAAGGGTGTACCGGGACTGCGACCTGTTTGTGGGGGAAGAGCAGGTTGGCGAGGCCACCACCGTATGGGTGCTGGCCAACCGGAAGACCAAGCGGCCGATCCTGCTGGAGCATCTGGCGGAGCTTCCGGCGGAGGACGCGCCCACCGCCAAGAGAATCACGCTCTCCCGTATCGTTTTCCCGGAGGAAATGACGCTTCACGATACCAGGAAGCTCTATTACAGCGATACGGACATCAACGGACACATCAACAACACCAGATATGTGGATCTGGCCTGCGACGCCGCGGAGCTGGATCTCAGGCCCCACGGGGTGTTCATGCAGGAGATGATGATCTCCTATGTGGGTGAATGCTTTGCCGGGGAAACGCTGCGGATCTACCGGGGCAAATCCGGCGGGAAACTGTTTATCCACGGCGTCGGTCCTGACGGATCCGACCGGTTCGACTGTACGATCCGCATGAGCTCGGATGAAGGCTTGTAAAAAGGGCGCACCACCCGGTGCGCCCTTTTCTTATGCCCTTGTGGTGAGGATCCGGTCGTTGTCCAGCGCTTTTCCGGCGCTGACGGAAAACCGCTCCAGCAGATCGTTGACCGTCATGTGCTCCCGCTCCTCGCCGGAGATATCCAGGACGATATGCCCCCCGTCCATCATCAGCGTCCGGTTGCCCATACTCAGCGCCTGATGCATATTGTGCGTGACCATCAGACAGGTGATATTCCGCTCGGACACCACATCCCTGGTGATCTCCAGGACTTTTTCCGCCGTGCCGGGATCCAGCGCCGCCGTGTGCTCATCCAGAAGAAGGAGCTTCGGCGTGACCATGGTGGCCATCAGCAGCGTCAATGCCTGCCGCTGACCGCCGGACAGAAGTCCCACCGGGTTCTTCATCCGGTCTTCCAGTCCCATTCCGAGTCTGGAGAGCATCTGGCGGAACATCTCCCGCTCTTTCTTCGTGATCCGGCTGAAGAACGCGAACCGGGATCTGGCCTGCCGCAGATAGGCGATGGCAAGATTCTCCTCAATGGTCATACCCGGCGCCGTTCCCTTCAGCGGATCCTGGAACAGATGGCCGATGGACTGGCTTCTGATGTGCTCCGGCTCAAACGTGATGTCCCGGCCATCCAGTTCCACCGTCCCCTCGTCCACGTAAAAGGATCCCGCGATAGCGCCGAACAACGTCGATTTTCCTGCGCCGTTGGAACCGACGATGGTAACAAAATCTCCGTCGGCAAGCTCCAGGGAGATCCCGTCCAGCGCTTTTTTCTCATTGACCGTTCCGGGGTTGAAGGTCTTGGAGATCTGATTCAGCTTCAGCATGGTGCGCCCCCTTTCCGGGAAATCTTCTGCTTCTGGAAGGAGACGTACTTCTTCAGCGCCGGAGATGCGATGGCCACTGCCACGATCAGGGCGGAAACCAGCTTCATGCACTCTGCCGGCACATTGAGCCGCAGGGCCACCGCCACAAACAGCCGGTACAGGCAGGAACCGATAATGGCGCCAAGGACACGGCGGAACATTCCGCCCTTCCCCACCAGTGTCTCTCCGATGATCAGCGAGGCCAGCGCAATGGTCACCATGCCGGTACCCAGATTGATGTCGCAGCTCTTCTGATACTGGGCCAGCACCGCGCCGGACAGGGCAGTCAGGCTTCCGGAGATGCACAGTCCTATGGTGATGGTAAACGCCGGGTTCACTGAGGACGCCTTGATCATGTCCGGGCTGTCACCCGTGGCGCGGATGGAAAGACCGAGCCGGGTCTTGAGAAACAGCGTCAGAAGCGCCCCCACCAGGAGCACGATCAGTGCTGCGAGCAGCAGCTTATACCAGCTCCCGATCACCGGCTCCAGCAGGCCCTTGGCCATGGAAAAAATTGTATCAGACTTGAAAATGCTCAGGGTGGAGGAAAAGCCCATCACCGCCAGATTCACTGTATACAGGCCGGTATTGACGATGATGCCCGCGAGGATGCTGGCGACGCCCAGCTTCGTCTGCAGGAACGCCGTGATGTATCCGGACAGGACGCCCGCCAGCATCGCAGCAAACAGCCCCAGGATCGGATGCCCCAGCAGCGACACCTGACAGCACACCGCGCACCCCAGTGTAAAGCATCCGTCCGTGGACAGATCCGCAATGTTCAGGATGGAAAAGCTGAGAAACAGCGCCAGCGCCACCAGCGCGTAGATACACCCCAGCTCCATCGCTGTCTGTGCCGTACCGATCGTGAAAATGGATGTGAGCAGTTCCATCCATACCCCTCCTACATGATTTTCTCGGGCCGAGGCGGAGTTCCGTCCCGGCCCGGTGTGATTGTTATTCGAAGCTCTCCTGGGTGGTGGTCTCCTTGACCTCCTCGCACATAGAGGCAAAGGCGGAATAATCCAGGCCGATGGCGGAAGCGGTTTCCGTGTTGACCATCGCAATACCGGAGGACATGATCTGCACCGGGGTCTCAGCAGGTTTTGCACCGTTCACCAGGATGTCCACCACCATGTCGGCGGTAGCCGTTCCGAGCGTCACATAGTTGACGCCGTAGCCGCAGAACGCACCGTTGAGGGCAAAGGAGTCCGCGCCGGCGTAGTGCGGGATTTTCGCATCCACGAATTTCTCATAGATCGCCAGCTCCGCGGTCATAACCGTATTGTCGGTGGGAGTGAATACTGCGTCCACCTGCTCCGCCACCAACGCGTCAGCAGCCATGGCCAGCTCATCATTGGTCGTGCCGGTCTTTTCCACTGTCTCGATGCTCTTCTCTCCGCAGATGCTTCTTGCGCTCTCAATGGCGGATTTAGAGGCGTCCTCGCCCTGGTTATACAGCAGGCCCAGCTTTTTGATGTCGGGATTGGCAGCGAGCATCAGGTCAATGACCGCTTCTACATTCAGCGCGTCAGAGGTTCCGGTGACGTTGGAGCCGGGGGCTTCCAGACTGTTCACCAGGCCGGCGCCCACAGGATCGGAAACCGCGGAGAACACCACGGGGATCTGATTTTCCTCCGTGGCCGCCTGCATAATCAGTGCCGCAGGCGTGGCGATGGGTACGATCACGTCCACCTGATCCGCGATCAGATCAGCCGCGATCTGATTCAGTGTCGTGGAATCCGCCTGGCCGTTCTTGGTGTACTGGGCATAGTCGAAGGTGACACCCAGTTCTGCACCCTTGGCGTCGAGTTCTGTCTGAATGGCTTTCTCGATCTGATCGAGAGAGGCGTCATCCACGAATTTCACGATGCCGACTTTGTAGACAGCGCCCTCGGCAGCCGGTTCCGCCGCAGACGCATCAGCGCTGTCCGCTGCGGACACAGGGGCCTCAGGGGCCGCACCGCAGGCCGTCATGGCAAATACCAACGCTGCCGCCGTCAGCAGCATCAGCGCGCGTTTCATCAGATTCTTGTTTTTCATGGGAAGTTCCTCCTAATATAGATTCGACTGGATTCGGAGAGGTGAAATTTCCCGGGGGACCATAAAAAAACACCCCTGTCCCTGCCTTAGGGACAAGAGGTAAACTCCTGCGGTACCACCCTCATTGGTGCATCAACACCCGCTCTGCGCACAGTCATGCGCTCCGCTGTGATAACGGGCCGGAACCCCCGTCGCCATCTACTGAGAATCATCCGTTCAAGGCGCCCTCACAGGACCATTCACCATCGGTTTCCCTGCCGCGATTCCACCATCCGCCGCTCTCTAAAAGGTTCCCCGGGGCTACTATTCCTGCTCATCGGTTTTTCAATTATGGATTATAACGGCATCCCTCCGGATTGTCAAGAGGGATGCCGTTAAAAATTTGACGATTTATTGTGAAAAAGCATCAGCCTTCCGCAGCCTTGCATACATCGATCCACCGTTCATACCCGGAAACCTGCTCCAGCTCCGGGATGGAGAGCTCAATGGCGCTCTCTGGCGTTCCCGCTGCAGGGAATACCGTGGAAAAGCGTTTGAGCGACTCATCCAGATAGACCTTCACGCCTTCCCGGACACCAAAGGGACACACGCCCCCGACCTCATGCCCGATTAACGGCTCCACCTGATCCCGCGGGACCATCTTCGCTTTCGTATGGAAAATAGCTTTGTATTTTGGATTATCGATCTTCATGTCCCCTGCCGTCAGGATCAGGATCGGCCCGTCCTCCGTCAGAAAGGACAGCGTCTTTGCGATGCGGGCCGGCTCAACGCCAAGCCGCTCCGCCGCCAATAAAACGGTGGCGCTGGATTCTTCGAACAGTTGAATGCGATCCTCCATCCCAAATTTTGCAATATGCGCTCTGGCACGCTCAATAGACATCTCGGACTCCTCCCGGTTCGTTTGATTTACGACAACATCGAATGAAAGAATGCTTGGCATAAGAGATGGCGCTCTTTTGAGCGCCATCTCGAAGCATCAGGAAATGTTGACCCGCACGATACAGCGGAACTGATCCTCTCCCACCGTGGCGGTGATATAGGCCACGCCGTCGGAGACTGCAGTTACGATGCCCTTGTTATCGACAGTCGCCACACCGGGCTCGTCAGAGGTCCAGGTGAATTCCGGCACATCTCCGTTGGGCAGGATGGATTTGATCGTCAGCTGGAAGTACTCGCCCTTCCGGGTCAGGGTCACATCCTCGTAGTTGATGACATACTCGGAGTTCTCGTTGTTGTATCCCTTGTTTCCGGTCACGTCGACACAGCGCACGATGCAGCTGGCCGTGTAGTCGGCAATTGAGGCCTGAATAATCGCTGTGCCGTTGGAAACGGCAGTCACAAGGCCGTTCTCATCTACCGTCGCCACAGAGGGGTCCGAGCTCTCCCAAACAGTGGACTTCACCAGTTCATCCGAAAGCTCATAGTCGATGGACAGCTCCACCGTCTGGCCCTCATAGGACATGGTGATATCTTCGTAGTTCATATCCAGCACCGTCATGGGAACGTCGAAATCGCAGGTGACATCCACCTCAATGGTCTTCTTTCCGATCTTGCCGGTGATAGTGCAGGTGCCGCCGCGCCGGGCCTGAATGACGCCGAACTCGTCCACGTCAGCGACCAGGGTGTTGTCGCTGGACCATTCCAGAGCGGATTTTGCGCTTTCAGGCTCCAGCGTATATTCGATCTCAGAAGTCTCTCCGCGGGAATAGAGGGTCACAGACTCTTCGCTCAGGAGTTCAAACTCCTCCACGGTCACGTCTTCTTTATCGTCTTCGGGCTTCTTTGTTTCCTCAGGATCCTCCGGTTCCACCGCAGAATCCGGCACTACCTCTGCACCCTCCAGCACGGAGGCAGCAGGCTCTTGCGAGGGTTCTGTCTCCTCCAGGATAACGGGTGTGGGGGTCGCCGCCGCAGCAGGAGCAGGCGTCTGCACCGCACCCAGCAGGTCGTCATCGCTGACGGGATTGAACACGCCGAGCCGGTAGAGCATAAAGCCGCCCACGCCCGCAATCAGCAAAAGCGCCACAAACAGCCCGATCAGCACGCCGATAATAGCAGCTTTTCCCTTCTTCATCGGCGTCTTCTCGTACTCATCATAGTCGTATTCGTAGTCGTCCTCACAATCGTCCTCCCGGACCTTTTTCGCTTTCTTGGGTTCGCTCTTCCGGGATTTAGAGGATTTCTTTTTCTGCTGCTGTTTTTTCGCAGGCGCGTCCGGACGCTTTTTCTTTTTGCGGGGAGCCGCCTCCGGAGCCTCTTCCGGCTCTTCCGGCAGTTCGGCCTCCTCCGGGATCTCCTCCAGAAGCTCCTCCGGGGCCGTTTCCTCCGCAGGTTCAGCCTCGCTGTTCAGAGAAAGGCCCAGACCGCTTAGCACATCCCGCAACGCATCATCATTTTCCTCTCTGCCGCAATTGGGACAGAACTCCAGCTCGTCCGGGATCACGCTCCCGCAGTTGTCACATATTCTGCTCATAGATTGCCTCCATGTCCATGTATTCCGTTTTATCGGCGGGTTGCCCCGCTCGACCATTTCATGCAAAATAACTCTGTTTCTCACATTATTTTATATCATATCATGGAACAAAAAAAGATTCAAGATATTTTGTGCTTCCGCTCTGACTTCTTTCTGGTTCCCCGGACTTGCTTTTCTTTCAAAAAAACGATATAATAAGAAAAACAGTAAGGCGGTGATACGGATGAACAGAGATCCTAAAATTCACTCTTCAGCGGAAGACTACCTGGAGACAATACTGATCCTGCACAACAGAAAAGGCGTCGTTCGATCCATCGACATCGCAAACGAACTGGGCTATTCCAAACCCAGCGTCAGTATTGCCATGAAGAATCTTCGGGAGGGCGATTGCATCTCCGTCAGTCCGGAGGGCTTTATCACGCTGCTCCCGAAGGGTCAGGAGATCGCGGAGCGTATCTATGAACGGCACACGGTACTCTCCGATTTGCTCACTGCCATGGGCGTTCCGGCCGACATTGCCGCCGAGGATGCCTGCCGGGTGGAGCACGTCATCAGCGTAGAGAGCTTCAACGCCATCAAGGAATACGCCGCAAAGCTCGGCGTTCCTGTGGATTCCTGAGCATCATTTCAGCGCCCCTTTGCCGTGTGCAAGGGGGCCTTTTCCATTCTATCGCACGGAGGATTCATTCATGACACTGTTTCTCACCAGCGACCCGGTGGACCGTCCCGGGACGATTCCCCGGCAGGTCTCCTGTCCGCTGAAAACCGAAAATGGCTTCGCCGACCGGCTCCGGCGTTCTCTTCCCAACCCGGTCCGCATTCTGTTCGTGGAGGCCGCACCGGACGATTTTGAACGAAACGACGGCTACATGGAATATATGCAGGAGGCATTTACCCTCAGCGGATTCCGGGTCTCAGCCATAGACGTCTGCGACCACCGGAAAACGGATCACGATCCCGCAGATTACGACCTTGTGATCCTTGGGGGCGGACATGTTCCCACCCAGAACGCGTTTTTCCGGGAGATCGGGCTCAGAGAGCGGCTAAAGGGCTACCGAGGCGTCATCATGGGGATCTCCGCCGGAACCATGAACTGCGCGGAGACGGTTTACGCCCAGCCGGAGCTTCCCGGGGAAGCCACGGATCCGGCCTATTCCCGCTTTATCCCGGGCCTCGGTCTCACGGGGATCAATGTGCTTCCCCACTGGCAGACGGTTCGAAACGAGGTACTCGACGGTCTTCGTCTGGCGGAGGACATCACGCTTCCGGACAGCGTCGGACGCAGGTTTTACTGTCTGGCCGACGGCAGTTACATTCTGGTAGAGAACGACGTTTCCACGCTCTATGGCCTCGGATACCTGGCGGAGAACGGAGTGATCACCGAAATCTGTGGACCCGAAGAGAGCAGGATTCTCTGAAAATCCGCCGGAACCTCCGCTTTTCGGCAGGACTTTACACCGGAAAAAAACTGTTGTATACTCGGAAGTACAAACTGGAGGTGTTCCAATGGAATGTCCGATTTGCGGTCACCCGCTGGGTGAAAACGATACCTTTTGTGAAAACTGCGGCAGTTTTTCCCTGCCGCTTCAATCTGACGCCGGCCGCCCTCCCGTAATTCCGGTTCCTGACGGCGTCTCCGCGGAAATCTCTGCTCCGGAGGATTTGGATAGAGATACCGTCAAAGCGGCGCCCAGAAAAGTGGCGCAGCGGCTTTATCCCCCTCCGGACTTGGAATTGGAGGACGACCCGGAAAACGCCATCGAAAGCGACGCGCCGGTTGCCACTGAGGAGTCCCACGCGGCCGAAGCCGCGGTGCCGAAGCAGTCTGCAAAAAAGAAGCGTCCGCTTTCCCAGACCCAGGTAAAAAAGCGGCTCCGGCGTATGACGATCATTACCGCAGCAGCCTGTATTCTCGCTGCAATCGGCATAGGGGCCGCCGTATATATTGTGGCAAACACCGCCTATCTCCGGGTCCAGCTCAGCAAAGCCCAGAAGGAAAGCTCCACCGCCCAGGCCAACGCCGCAGATTTGGAAACCCAGGTAACTGAGCTGACAGACAGTCTTGAAGCCACGGAGGCGGAAAACCAGAGTCTTGGCGCCCAGGTGGCAGACCTGCAGTCCCAGATCAACAACATGGAATCTTCGGTCAACCAAAATCAATACGACAAGGACTCTGCGCTCCGGGATCTGGATGCGGCGAACGCGCAGCTGGCTGCCGCAACGGAGGAAAACGAGACGCTCAGAGACCAGCTTTCCACGGCCCAGTCTGATCTGGAGACCTGTCAGGCGGACTTGGAAGAGGCCCAGGCCGACAATGAGGAGCTGACAGAAGAGAACGAATCTCTTTCCTCCCAGGTGGAGGAGATGGAGACGAAAGTCGATTTTTATGACACATATGTGGTCTTTGTCAACCAGGGAACGACAGACAGATACTACCACAAATACTCCTGTCCTGATTTCTCCAGGCAGCTGTTTGTGGCATACAGTCCCAAACTTGCCGAATCCAACGGCTATCACCCCTGCCCCATCTGCTGCGGCGGCACGGAGCTTCCGGAGCAGACCACCGGCATTTTCGGGGGACTGTTCGGATAACAGAAAAAGAGCGGCTGACGCCGCTCTTTTTTATTCTGCCTGAATCAGTTTTTCTCCGCAGCTCGGACAGGAAAACCCCTTTTGCAGCGTGGTCTCATCCACTGCGAAATGATCTCCGCATTTCGGACACTTGACTTCATAGAGCGGGATCTCTTTCCCGTCGTAATAGTCGTCCAGACCCAGGATGTTGCCATCCTCGTCCGTCTCTTCCAGCTCGAAGTCATAGGACATCAGCGTCTGAACTTCCTCCAGCGTCTCATTGAGACCGTCGACCACAGCGCCGACGCTGTAGATCTGGTGGCACAGCAGAGATACTGTGTCGGTCAGTTCTGACAAAAGCCGCTGCTTGGGATCATCCAGATCAAGGCCGGCCTCCGTTTTGAGCTGCTGCAGATAGGCCGCCTGGTCCTCAAACAGCATCAGCCCTTGGCGCGCTCGAGATACTCGCCGGTACGGGTGTCGATGCGGATCCGATCGCCCTCATTGATAAACAGCGGAACCTTGATCTCAGCGCCGGTCTCCACAATGGCGGGCTTGGTGACGTTGGTGGCAGTATCGCCCTTGACGCCAGGCTCGGTCTGGGTGATTTCCAGTTCCACAAACGTGGGGGGCTCCACCGCGAACACATTGCCCTTATAGCTGAGGATGGTGCACTCCATGTTCTCTTTGACGAACTTGAAGCTGTCGCCCAGATCGGACTCGTTGACAGCCGTCATCTCATAGGACTCCATATCCATGAAATAGTAGATCCCGCCGTCGTTGTAGGAGTACTCGAGCTTTTTCCGCTCCACGTAGGCCGTGGGGAACTTGGCGGTGGGGTTGAAGCTGGTCTCAGTCACAGCTCCGGTGATCACGTTTTTCATCTTGGTGCGGACAAACGCAGCGCCTTTTCCGGGTTTCACGTGCTGGAATTCGACAACCTGCATCACTTTGCCGTCCATCTCGAACGTAACGCCGTTTCTGAATTCGCCTGCTGAAATCATTGGTATTCCTCCCTAAAATCTCGTACACCGCAGATGCGGCGTCCATTTTCTTTCGATTATGTCTCTATTTTACCGTATGATCGTCATAATTGCAAGTGCTCCGTTCCATGTTCCGCGATCTTTTTCTCCGGGCCAGCCGGATAAACGGCTGCTCGATCCCGAACCGGACCACCTGAAACGGGTTGGAAAACAGGATCGGATGGACCAGAATTGAGGTGATCCCGGCGCGGTTGCCGCTCAGAATATCCGTAAAGATCTGATCCCCGGCCAGTGCAGTTTCCTCCGGTCCGGCGTCAAACTGTGCCATGGCTCTTTTGATCCCTCTGGTCGAGGGCTTCCCGGCCCTTTTGACATAGGGGATTCCCCACTTCTCGCAGAAATCAGGGACTCGCCGGCTTTTCCTGCTGTTGGAAACGATCATCACATCCACGCCGATCGCCCGCAGCTGTTTCAGCCACCGCAGGAACTCCGGAGACGGCTCGGATACAGTATAGGCAACCACTGTATTGTCAAAATCCAGGAGCATGAGACGAATCCCGTTGTTTTGAAACCATTCCGGCGTCAGATCCAGGATCGACGAAACCTCCAGATCGGCCAGCAGCGAAAATGCCATAGGACTCTCCCTTCCGCTTCTAATCAAGAAACAACTTCATAAACTGTAATAGCTATTTTATCAGGGGGGCGCTGTCTTGTCAATGAAAGTGTGTTCTTCCATCCGGGAGGTGCCGGAGGGATTTTTCCTGGCAGACTGCGCCGTATCCGGGGGTACGATGACCGATTATATCCGATACCTGATGGATGCATCCGGCGGAAAGCTCTGCGTTGTTCTGGAGTCTGTATACATGGACTTCCAGCTCCCCTGTCCCGGGGGTCGCGGCGATCCCGTTTCTCCGGAGGAACTGGGAAAGCTGCGGCAGGACCTGCCCTGTTATTATTCCGAGGATCTCTGCACGAACTATTTCACGTTCTGCAGGGACAGGGAACCTCACGCGGTCCTGTTTGATTCTCTTCAAAGCCTGCGGAAGAAATATGCCGCCCTGGAGCAGGGCGGCGTTCCGATGGTTCTGATCGAGGACCCGGAACTGCGGCAGAACATTCCTCCGGGTGCTGTTCCAGACTATATACAGGAGATAAAAAGCACCCCGCCATACGGCGGGGTGCCAAAAACGCATAATGAGAGAAATCAATAATACTTTCTCTTGTTGTTCTTGCGGGCAGCTTCAGACTTCTGCTTGCGCTTCAGGCTGGGGCTGACATAATGCTCACGCTTCTTATACTCCGCAATAACGCCGTCTTTTGCGCAGCTGCGCTTGAATCTCTTGATTGCGCTCTCGAGAGACTCGTTTTCTTTGACGCGGATCTCAGACATGGTTTTCCCTCCCTCCGACGCATTTCCCTGGGAAATGCTTTAAGGGCCATTTACGGCTTTTCTTATTATATGCAAGGATGCATAAATTGTCAAGGGAATTTTGCTGTTTTTTGTGATTACTTGATAATGAGATTGATCAGCTTCCCGGGCACCACGATGGTCTTGCGGACTTCGCCGCCGATGTTTGCCATCTGCCGCTTGACGATGTCCGTCTCCAGCGCGGCCGCCACGGCGTCCTCCTTGCTGACGTCCGCCGCGATCCGCATGGTGCCGCGGAACTTGCCGTTGACCTGAATGGCCATATCGATCTCTGCGTCGACAGTCTTCGCCTCGTCATAGGCCGGCCAGGGGGCGACGGAGGCGTAACCTTCGAACCCGTGCATCTCCCAGAGCTCCTCGGCAATGTGGGGTGCAAATGGCGAGAGGATCGTCAGAAGCGTCTTGAGTTCCGCCCGGTTGCAGCCGGTGGACCCCATGGTGTTCACCAGGCTCATCAGTGCGGCAATGGCAGTGTTGGCCTTCAGGCCGTCCACGTCCTCCGTCACTTTCTTGATAGTCTTGTGCATGGCCGTCTCATTTTTTGCGCTGTATTCGGCGGCATCGTCCGTGACGGTCTCCGCCAGATTCCAGACCTTGTCCAGGAAGCGCTTACAGCCCTTCACGGCCTCGTCCGACCAGGTGGCGGTCTTTTCAAAGTCGCCGATAAACATGATATAAAGACGCATGGTGTCGGCGCCGTACTCTTTCACAACGTCGTCGGGATTGACCACATTGCCCAGAGATTTGGACATCTTCACCGCGGGCCGCTGGGCCTGGGCGCCGTATTTGCGGACCAGTTCCGCCTTCTCCTCCTCCGTCTCGGCGTAACCCACATAGTGGGGGTTGCGGCCCAGGATCATGCCGTGGCTGGTGCGCTTGGCGTAGGGCTCGGCATGGGGAACCACGCCGATATCATGGAGGAAGTTGTTCCAGAACCGGCTGTAAAGCAGATGCAGCGTGGTATGCTCCATACCGCCGTTGTACCAGTCCACCTGTCCCCAGTACTCCAGCGCCTCCTTGGAGGCCAGCGCTTCGGTGTTGTGGGGATCCATATACCGGAGGAAATACCAGCTGGAGCCAGCCCACTGAGGCATGGTATCGGTCTCCCGCTTGGCCGGGCCGCCGCACTTGGGGCAGGAGCAGTTGACCCAGTCAGTCATGGAAGCCAGGGGGCTTTCGCCGTCGTCCGTGGGCTCATAGCTCTCCACCTCCGGCAGCACCAGCGGAAGCTCGCTCTCAGGAAGCGGCACTGTGCCGCAGGCAGGGCAGTGAACGATCGGGATAGGCTCGCCCCAGTAGCGCTGACGGGAGAACACCCAGTCCCGGAGCTTGTAGTTGACCTTGGCGGCGCCGATTCCCTGCTCCTCCAGCCATTTGGTCATGGCGGGGATGGCGTCCTTCACGCTCAGGCCGTTGAGGAATCCGGAATTCACGAGGATCGCGTTTTCGTCCTTGTCGGTAAACGCCGCCTCCTCCACATTTCCGCCGGAGACCACTTCTGTGATCTCGCAGCCGAACTTCTTAGCAAAGGCCCAGTCTCTCGAGTCATGGGCGGGAACGGCCATAATGGCACCGGTACCGTAGGTCGCCAGCACATAGTCGGAAATGAAGATGGGGATCTCCTTGCCGTTGACCGGATTGATAGCTTTGACGCCCTTGAGCATCACGCCGGTCTTTTCCTTGTCCGCAGCCAGCTCCGTCCGTTCAAAGTCTGACTTCCGGGCCGCTTCGGCCACATACGCCTGGACCTCGTCCTGGTTCTCCAGCTGCGGCATCCACTGCTGCACATACCGGTGCTCCGGGGAGATGACCATGTAGGTGGCGCCGAAGAGGGTGTCGGGGCGGGTGGTAAAAACCACGATATCGTCGCCGGTAGTGGCACGGAACGTGACCTCCGCGCCGGTGGAGCGGCCGATCCAGTTCTTCTGCTGGGTCTTGACCCGCTCGATGAAGTCCACGTTATCCAGGCCGTCGATCAGCTTTTGAGCGTACTCGGTGATCTTCAGCATCCACTGGGATTTCTCCTTCCGGACAACAGGCGCGCCGCAACGCTCGCATACGCCCTCCACGACCTCCTCGTTGGCAAGGACGCACTTGCAGGAGGTGCACCAGTTGACGGGCATGGTGGCCTTGTATGCCAGGCCGTGTTTGTAGAGCTGCAGGAAGATCCACTGCGTCCACTTGTAGTAGTTCGGATCCGTCGTATCGATACAGCGGTCCCAGTCAAAGGAATAACCCAGCATATGCAGCTGACGGGTGAAATTCTCGATGTTCTGCTTGGTTACCACCGCGGGATGGATATGGTTCTTGATGGCGAAGTTCTCCGTGGGGAGGCCGAAGGCGTCGTATCCCATGGGGAACAGCACGTTATACCCCTCCATCCGCTTTTTCCGGGCGATGGCGTCCATAGCGGTATAGGGTCTGGGATGTCCCACGTGGAGTCCCGCGCCGGAGGGATAGGGGAACTCCACCAGCGCATAGAATTTCTTTTTGTCGGATCCGTTCTCAGCTTTAAAGAGCTTCTTGTCCGCCCAGATCTTCTGCCACTTCGGCTCGATGGCGGCAAAATCATATTTCATGTTACTCACCTTGTTTCCTCAAAATATCATCATGCCTGGGGATTCAGAATCGGATCCAGATCCACGACCGGGGCGTCACCCCAGAGTCGTTCCAGGTCATAGAACTTACGCTGTTCTTCCGTGAACACGTGCACGATCACGCCGCAGAAGTCCATCACGATCCAGGTGTCGCCGCGATAGCCCTCCCGGTGCCAGACCTGCTCGCCGGCTTCTTCCATCTTTTTCTCCACCTCGTCGCACAGTGCCCGAAGATGGGTATCGGAGGTGCCGGTGGACAGGATCATGTACTCCGCCAGGGTCGTTACGCCCTTGACCTCCAGCATCATCAGATTCCTGGCCTTTTTGTCGTCGAGTGCCTTTGCCGCGATGATGGCGGCTTCTTTTGCTGATAACAATATTATTCCTCCTGTTGCGGGATTTCTTCAACGGGCTCGCCCAGCTCCCGGGTGATAAAGTCTCTGGCCTCTCTGGAGTCCTTGCAGACGTTTTTGTTCTCCCGGACCAGTTCCTCGATGCACATGGTAAAGGCCAGCAGCATGGCCCGGTCCAAATCTGTCCAGGCAAGCTCCCGCAGCTTTTCGACGCCGGGGAAATTCCGGGTGGGTTCCATGTAGTCCGCCAGATAGATGATCTTCTCCATCAGGCTCATGTCGGCTTTTCCGGTGGTGTGCCAGAATATGGCCTTTTGGATTTCCTCCGACTCTCCGAACACGTATTTTGCCACGTAGGCGCCGGTTTTTGCGTGGAGCAGCTTGGGATGGCTCCGCTCAAAATCACTGATGAGTATATCATACTTGTCCACCAATAGCAACTGGTCTTCTCCGTCGATGGCCTTGGTCACATCGTGGAGAAGCCCCGCCCGATAAGCCGTGGTCTCATCCGCGCCGTACAGCCGGGCCAGCTTCCTCGCCGTGTCCGCGCATCCCAGCACATGGTTGACGCGGGACTCCTTCAGAAGGCCCACCGCCACACGGCGCAGCTCCTCCTCCGGAAGGTTCCGGTAGTCCTGATCTGTGTTGTAAAGGCCCCGGTTCCTGATGATTGAAAGCACCGGCTCCGGAACATATTTCTCCGCGCCGCCCAGGATCA
This sequence comes from Oscillospiraceae bacterium, assembly GCA_017469795.1. Taxonomy (GTDB): domain Bacteria; phylum Bacillota; class Clostridia; order Oscillospirales; family Oscillospiraceae; genus HGM13006. The sequence continues at coordinate 2,258 of JAFUFT010000039.1, read as the reverse complement.
GGAGGCGCCGGACTCTGGAGGAGGAGATCTCCAGCACCCGGTTTTCGACCAGCTCCACTCTGGCCCCGAACTGCTTTTCCAGCCGATTCTTCTGGGACAGGAACGCTCCGTCCCCGTCTCCTTCCGTCCGCCGCAGTCCGACGATCACTGCATACCGGCAGATCTCCTCGGGATGATACCACTGATGCAGGCTCAGGAACATATCCGTCCCGGTGATCAGGTACAGCGTATCGTCCGGGAACCGGTCCCGGAGCAGCCGGAGCGTATCTGCCGTATAGCTCTTCCCCTCCCGGCGAAGCTCCATGTCGTCCGCCTCCGCAAAGGGAAGCTCCCCAATTGCAGCCTGCACCAGCTCCAGCCGGGTCCGGCCGTCCGGCGTACCGTCCGGCACCTGTTTATGGGGCGGCTCCCGGTCCGGGATAAACAGAACCCGGTCCAGCGCCAACGTCCGGGCGACCTCCTCCGCCGCCTGAAGATGCCCCCTGTGGGGCGGGTTGAATGTTCCTCCGAATACGCCGATTCTTGCCATACTGTTTTCCCCTCCCGATAGTCGCTTTTTCTCTCTCATCTGAAGCTGTTATTTCTTCTCTCTGCGCTCCTTTTCCCGCTGCTGCCGGAAGAATTCGTCCCGGCGTTCCTTATCCTTCTTTGCCTTTGCGCGGCGCTTCTGGATTCCGGCCCGGACGGGATTGACCTTCTTCGCCGCCCGTTCCTTCGCCTTCTCCTGAGCCCGCTGCACCTCCAGCTTTTTGGATTTCCGGTAAATCACGAAGGTGTTGCCCACGCAGGAAACTCCCTCCGCACCGGTCATGGCGCACAGGGCGTCGCTGGCCTCCCGTGCCGTCAGTCCGGCGGTCTCCAGGACCCGGCCTTTGATCAGTTCCCGGTTCTCCAGCTGCCCGGAGGCAGTCTCCGCCGTTCCGTCGGAGATCCCCTCTTTTCCGATCATCAGCGTCACCTCAAGGCAGTTGGCTTTGGCCCGAAGCTCTGCCCGCTGTTTACTTGTCAGCATGTTCGTTCTCCTTCATCAGTTTCTCAACAAAGCGTCTCAGCGCCTCTGCCCGGTGGGAGATCTGATTCTTCCGTTCCGGGGAAAGCTGCGCCATGGTGCATCCCTCCGCCGGGATGTAGAACAGCGGATCGTAGCCGAAGCCTCCGTCTCCCTCCGCCTGCCGCAGGATCTTACCCGGGAGCTCGCCGCGAGCAGAGACTGCGCTGCCATCCGGGCGAATCATCGTAATCACCGAGACAAATCTGGCGTCCCGCTCCCCGTCCGGCACTGACTCCATATTGCGCAGCAGCAGCTCATTTCTGGCGCTGTCATCGGGGCAGGCATCCCCGCCATACCGGGCGGAGTGTACGCCCGGCGCCCCGCAAAGGGCATCCACCTCGATGCCGGAATCATCAGCAACCGCACTCAGGCCGCTCTCTTCCATCACCGCCCGGGCTTTGATGGCGGAATTCTCCTCGAAGGTCAGGCCGTTTTCCTCCGGATCCACATGGACGCCGGCCTCCTTCTGGCTCAGGACCTCCCATCCCAGCGGTGCCAGGATGGCCTTGATCTCCCGGATCTTGTTGGGGTTGTTGCTGGCCACTACTACCGTCATACCAGTTCCCCCAGGACTTCCCGCTGCTTGCGCTGCAGCAGCTCGTTCCCGTGCCCGCAGAGCTCCAGAAGTTGCCGCTGTTCCTCCATGGTAAAAGGGCGGCCCTCTCCGGTGCCCTGCAGCTCGATGATCCCGCCGTTTCCGTCCATGACACAGTTGAGGTCCACGTCGGCCCTGGAATCCTCATAGTACTGCAAATCCAGCATGGGAACGCCGTCCACAATTCCCGCGGACACGCCGGAGACAAAGGTGCGAACCGGCATTTCGCCGATCTTCCCCTCCTCCAGCAGCTTCCGGAAGCACAGCACCAGCGCCACGAACCCGCCGGTCACGGAGGCGGTCCGGGTTCCTCCGTCCCCCTGCAGCACGTCGCAGTCCAGGGTGATGCTGATGCCCTCCAGCTTGGAAAGGTCCACTGCGCTTCGGAGGCTGCGGCCGATGAGACGCTGAATCTCGGCGCTTCTGGGGCTGAGCTTCAGCTTGCTCACGTCACGGCGGCTGCGCTCCCGGTTGGCCCGGGGCAGCATGGAATACTCCGCGGTGATCCATCCGCCGGAGGTCACATGGCTCGGCACCTTTTCCTCCACCGAGGCGTTGCACAGCACCATGGTGTCTCCGCAGGTGATCAGACAGCTTCCCTCTGCAAATTTT
>JAFUFT010000038.1 GCA_017469795.1 Oscillospiraceae bacterium | reverse complement strand
TGATATGTCGGTGAAACCATCTGAGCCTTTAAGGTAAGTAAGTAACACGCAACGCAAATCTGGGCTGTTGGCGATTCTCTTTGGCCTCGGATTGGCGATTTCAACTGGCCGCTATTTGGCGATTTCAGCCGGACCCGAACAGCGCACTGAAGAGCGATTATTGGCCCATGTGTGAAAGCTGAATATAATAAAGCGCGATCAATCCAACAATCACAGCGGTGGGAATATAATCTGCTAAAAACTGTCCAAGTCTTTGTAAACGAGAAGTTGTCTTGCTATTCATAATTCCCGCTCCTTGTCTTGAGGATATACTGATTATAGCAAGGGGGCAGGACGTTGTTAAATGCGAATAATAGACTAATTGACGTCATCATTTCGCATGATCTAATATATGCATGGAGACGGTATCAGATTTTGCATGGAAACAAAATAGCAGCCACCCCTCCGGGTGCTGCCGCATTTATGTATGAAAAATCTATCCTTCGTTATTCAAGATCTCCAAATACTGATCAATACTTCTATTCTGGTTTTTCTTATCCCACAAGCATACAAAGGACACTGTCACGTTCTCCTGTAATTCCAGTTGACAGGCCAATGGATCATTGCCGCTGATGTGATTTTCCGGAACCAAAGCCACCCCTTTCTGTGCCTGCACCATTGCCAGTTGCTCCTCCGTACTGGACACCTCGCGGATCCGCGGAACAAAACCGGAGATCCCGCAGACCTGCCGGATCCACCGGGTCATGCCGGGAGAGTAATCCGATCGGACGCTGATGAACAGATCGTTTGCAAAGGCCCGAAGGGAAATCGGACTGTAGGATGCGAGCGGATGGGAGCGGGAGACCGCGATCACCTGCCGGCACCCCCCGCTTTTCAGGCGTGAAAGCCTGGCGTCATAGGAAATATCGCTGTTCAACATCGCCGCAATATCGATACTGCGGTCCAGAAGCAGATTCATCAGCTCCTTGGCTGAATGATATCGGATGGAGAGATCCGTGCTCGGATATTTCCTCTGAAATTCCAGAATCGCCCGCGTTTCACGCACCGGCGGATACTCCGTCTTCACCAGGCCGATCCGAAGAATACCGGCCGGGGCCCTTGCTGCCGCCTGCGCGCTTGCCAGTGCTTCGTTGAAGGAAAGCTTGCTCTCTGTCATCCACGTGTACATGATCTCTCCGGCTGGCGTCAGCTTCAGCATATTGTTATGCCGTTCAAACAGGAGCAGCCCGAATTCCTCCTCCAATGCAGCTATATTTCGGCTGATAACCGGTTGAGAAATGTAGAGCTTCTCTGCCGCCACGGTAAAATTCAGGCACTCAGCAGCAGTCATAAAAGATTTTCTTTGCGCTGTGTTCATGCGTCGCTCCTTTCTTTTCCTTGGTGGAGAACCTCCGTTGGATTCCATGAGATCGGCCGCTGGGATAAAACCCTAAATCATTTTCGCCAAAGCGAATGAAAGACCATATGGAAAACACACGCCTAATACCCGTCTTTATCCTAAGGACGGCTTCCTCGTTTCCGGCAAAACTCCGTGCATTTGTTTTGAATCAGGCCGAATAATATATGGCTAGACTACGCTTCGTTCATATATAGCATTTGGAAGCAGCGTCACATAATTGCCTTTATATTGGATCAATCCATCCTTTTGCAGTTGTACCAATTCTGCCGAAAGTCTGGTGCGCACCACACACAGATACTCCGCTAGCGTTTTTCGATCCATTTGCAACTGCAGCGTCAATGTGCCGCGCCGTTTGCTCTCATAGGACAGATAGGTCAGGATCCGGCCTCGAACCGAACGGTGGGAAAGGATATCGCTCTTTTCCCAAAGGCGCTGCTCCCGTTCATGGTACATTTGAGTAAGGTTCTTCTCCAATTGTCCCCATTTGGAAGTAAGTGAGCCAGAAGGGACCTTCATGTGAAAGAGCATGCTTGGCAGGCACGCAACCACCTTGTATTCGCCCGGGTTGGGAAGCAGTTCATTGGGGCCAAGCCGCTCTACAATGCCGGTCCCGCCCCAGAGGTCATCCCGTTCCAGTGTGATCAGTCCGGTCATCACAAGGTTGATCCCGGCGCCGCACGGGATCCCCGCACCCGCCGGGTATCGAAGGATATCACCGCCCAGCAGGCAGGTGATCACACGGATCTCGTCTTTGGTAATCCCCGTAAACAGCGGCGTTTTGCCCAGCCGGGGCATTTGCGGCTCCAGGTTATGTCTCATCTGCGATCATTCCTTTTTGAGCGTGGAGAGCGGATAGGTTCCCCGCACGTCGCACCACATGCGGATGGCATCCATGATCAGCTCCACGCTGTTCTCCGTACCAAGCTGACTGCTGTCCACACCCAGATGGTAGTATTCCTGCTTGCCGTAATCCCTGCCGGTGAAGTGCTTGTAGTGCTGGGAACGGGACAGGTCTGTATTCCGCATCTCCCGTTCCGCCTCCTCCCGGCTCAAACCGTATTTCGCCACAGTGCGGTCGATCCTGGCCACGGGCACCGCATGGACGAAGATCCGGAAGCAGTTGGGATCGTTGTAAAGCACATAGTCGGCACACCGGCCCATGATCACGCAGCTCTCGTCTCCGGCGGCAATCTGCCGAATCACGGAGGTCTGGGCTACGAAGAGCTGTTCCTCCGGGCTCAGGCCGTCGCCCACCATGTCGTAGGCCGCCGCCTTGAAGTCGTAGACGATCTCCCGCTCCATGTGTTTTTCCAGTTCCTCGATCTTGGACAAATCCAGACCGCTCTGCTCCGCGGCCATGACGTTGAGCTGCTTGTCATAGAAGGTGATGCCCAGCTTTTCCGCCAGCAGCTTTCCGATCTCATAGCCGCCGGAGCCGAATTCCCGGCCAATGGCAATGATGATCTTGGGCTTGCCTGTGGCGTCCAGCATATATCCGCCGGTGGCCGCAGTGACGGCCCGCTCCACACGGCTCTCCCGCTCCACAAACCGGAGGAGAGGCTGCTGCCAGACCTTCTGCATCTGCCGCATGACAAAGCCCACCAGCAGGGCGCAGATGACCGTGCCCTCCCGGACGCCCACAAGACCATGGAAATAGATCAGAGACGTGATGGCGGAGATCAGAACCAGAGAGCAGTCGAATACAGTCTTGCTGGAGCCCAGGGACAGGCCGGTCTTGCTGGAGATGGCCAGACTCATGCCCTCACCCGGGGTGGGCAAAATGTTGGGGGACAGATAGAGCATTACGCCCACCGCCACCATGGGAACGCTGCACAGAAGATACAGCATCTGAACCGCGTAATTGGGCGGCGCGGGCAGGAAGGACATCATGGCCGTGGCCACATTCACCAGCTGCCCGAACAGGAAGGAGGCCACCAGCTGCAGCAGCATCCGGGGCTTGAACTCCCGGCGCAGGATCAGGGCCTCCACCAGAATATACAGGCAGTACACCGCCGTGGTACAGTTGCCCAGATTCACATAGCTTGGAAGCTGCTCACTGAGGCCAATCTGGTACAGCACGTTGGCCAGGGATCCCACCGGGCTGACACCCAGGGCGGATTTTGCCGAGAACACCACGCCGATCGCCATGCAGTACAGGCCGATCAGGTAAATTAGTATCCGCTTTATCCAAAGGCGAACAGCTCTCTTGTCTATGTTCTTCATAGCTTCCCCCTAAAAAGAAAACGGCCTGTCTTGAGCATCTTAAAACAAGCCGGTTGCATTGCAAATGAACGGTGGTTCACACCACCTGGCCTGTTTCCTTTCTCAAATACGGAGTGCCGCGCCGTTTCCGGCATCGGCATGGGAGCCGTACGCTCCGGCCAGGCAGTCATGGGCACAAACCTTTAGACCGCAGGGCATCGGAAACTTATATCCATTATATTACATCTATATCATACAGTGCTTTCTGCAGAAACGCAAGAAAGAATTAAGGAGTAATGAGCATTTTGTGAAACGAGCTGATTGGTGATACAAACCCTGTCAAGCGGCGGCGCATAATCGCAAACTATAAATGTGAATCGGCCGACGGGTTTTCACAAAGCGCCGCAAGGGACTGCACCGCAGCTTTTTCGTCGAAGCCCGAAGCGGTTAGAGCGATTCTTGCGCCAAAATCAACCCCAAGCGCCAATATTCCAAGCAGACTTTTGGCGTTGGCCTGCTGGCCGTTGTACGCCACATGGATAGAACAGTTATACTTGTTTGCTGTCTGTATGAAGAGCGCGGCGGCACGGGTGTGCAACCCGTCGGGTAATTGTACAGATACTTCCTGTGTATACATGATTTGTAACATTCCTTCCTGCCGCTTATTCGCAGTTATGATATGGTTGCTTATAATCAGTCCCTCATATTGCTTCCTAATCATTATACAAGATCATCTCTTGACTTCAAAGGTAAAAATTACGATAATAGATATGCGGAGGTGACGGCATGGACATCACACAGCTCAAATATTTCATCGCACTGGCGCAGACCCTGAATTTCTCCGAGGCGGCACGCCGCTGCGGGATCACGCAGCCCTCCATGAGCCACAACATTGGGGAACTGGAAAAGCAACTTGGCGCACCGCTGTTTCTCCGCTCGAAGAAGAACGTATCCATCACCGAGGCCGGGAGGGAGCTTCTCCCCAGCGCCCTGGAAATGGTGGATATCGCGGAGAAGGCGGCTTTCCGCATCCATCAGATGGAGCTGGGCAAGACCGGCAGCGTCACCATATCCGCACTGACCACCTCCAGCGCGGTGCTGTCCAAATGCCTCAAGGCATTTTCGCAGAAATACCCGGACATCCTCACGGATATCACATTTACCTCCGGCCGCAGTGAGGTGCTGGCCATGAACGAGGCGAAATTTGATTTTCACTTTGCTGTGCAGGAAATGGTTCCCGCCGGAGAGAGCTTTGACTCTCTGGCCTCTCATGTGGATCATCTGTGCGTAGCGTTCCCTGCGGATCATCCGCTGGCCGGCGAGCCGCTGGACTTCTCCAGGCTGTCAGGCGAGCGGTTTATCGCCGTGTCCGAATCGGACGGTCCTGCCCTGTACAACGAGATCCGCCGGGTCTGCGAGGCCAGGAACTTCACCCCCAATGTGGTCTGCCAATATGACCGGGCCGAAGCGGTGCTCCTGAGTGTAGGCGCCGGTACCGGCATTGCCATCGTGCCGGAGGCTCTTGGCAGCGTGTTCTACGCCCAGAATGTCAAGCTGGTACGCATCCCCGGCAGCGATGCCATCCGCACCTACGTGGTGGCGTGGCGGCGCAATATGGGGAATCCCGCGGCCAGGCTGTTTCTGGAGGTCATTCGGGAATTGTTTGAATAACGATCATCTCAGCTACCGGGACGGAACCACTGCCCGGTCTTTTTTCGGAGTTAAGAGCAATCTTTCTGAAAGAATGCTCTGGTATTGGGAACAGCAGCATAGAGCAACATCCGTGTAGACTCTCATCGTAACAGCTTATCAAAACAGTTGAATCCCGTACAGGAACGAGATACTAATATGATAGATGTTGGCAGCGAAGATGTCAATGGTTTTGATAAATATAATCTATTATTTAATAGATTATATTTCTTTACTATATGTATTGTAGTCAGCTCTCGTCCGGTTATTTTCGGTATTGTCCGGTACATTTAATAGAATTTATAAATTTTTTGAAAGAAAATTATTGACGATTGCAGTTTCCAGTGTTATGATGTTGCTGTTGGCAGACAGAGCTCCAAATTTGGGGCTCTGTTTTTTCGCTGTAAAGGAGCGTTTTGATGAATCATGATGTGATGAAGGCGCCCGTAAAAGAACAGGCGCGCAAGGAACTGCTGGATCGCTGGCAGGTCCAGCCGGAAACAGAATATGTCCAAACCGGGCAATGTCTGGGACGGGTCACCGCCGAACCGGTTTATGCGGTGAACACCATTCCGAAGTGTCGGATCTCGGCCATGGACGGCTATGCGGTCAAATCCGCCGCCTTTTCAGAGGGCGTACCCGATGTGTCCAAATGGGTACTGCATGAGGACTATACGCCTGCGGACACTGGCGACGATTTCCCGGACGAGTTTGACACAGTGATCCCTGTGGAAAAGCTGCACTATGACGCGGAAGGGACGCTGGTGCTGGAGCCAGACTATACCTTTCAGCCCGGCGCGAATATCCGGCCCGCCGGATGTATCATGCGGCCAGGAGATCTTCTGGCGGCCGGAAATACCTGTGTCACCCCGGAGCTTCAGGCCAACTTTGCCGCGGGAGGCGTTCGCACCGTTCCAGTGATCCGCCGCCCGGTGGTAGCCTTTCTCCCCACCGGCAGCGAACTGACCCCTGCAGGCATGGAACCTCGGCGCGGGAAAAACGTGGAGTGCAACAGTCTCCTGATCTCCGGGTATCTGCGGCGCTGGGGCGCGGAAGTTGTCTGCTTTCCCATCGTTCGGGATGAACCCCGGGCGCTGGAGGCGGCACTGGACGAAGCGCTGCGGTTCGCGGATATCGTGATTCTGAACGGCGGCTCCTCCAAGGGGACCGAGGACTACACTTCCCGAATGCTGGAGGGGCGGGCGGAATTCTTCCTGCATACAGTCCGCACCGTTCCGGGCCGTCCAGTGGGAATTTCGCTGATCGGCGGCAAGCCCGTTATCAATATGCCCGGTCCCACCCTGGCCGCCTGGGTAGTCAATGACTGGCTGCTCTATCCGATGATTTGCCGTTACTATGGGATTCCTGAAATAAAACGGCAGACCGTCCAGGCATTCCTGACGGAGGACTTCAAAAAGGGGCCTCCCGTGGAGGTCTATACTCGGGTCCGCTTGGAGAACCGCAAGGGCCTCTATTATGCAACGCCCATTGGCCGGGGCGCACGGACCTCGGAATTGCTGCGGGACGGCATCGGGCTGCTGATCGCCCCGGTGGGCGGCCTCGGATATGAAAAAGGCCAGCCGGTTCAGGTAGAGCTTTTAGCTCCGGAGGAGCTGATTCCAGTGACGGAGGAAGCGCCCCACATGGAACTGCCGGAACACTGCAATCAGTGCGGCAATCGCTGCCCCGCCGACGCCCTGCAATGCGGCCGGGGCAAGGCCTACTTCCAGCGGCTGAGATCCGGGGAGGAATTCCAGAGCGATAGCGAACTGGCAAACGCGCTGGTGGCCTGCGCCCAGGGCGTGAGGCACATGGCGACGATGCTGCAAAAGCACGGAAAGGATGTGGAGGAGCTGTTCAGCGCCCTTTCCGAGGAGGAGCAGACGCAGCTGCTGACGCTGCTGAACAAGCAGCAGGCCAAGCTGAATGCTGACCATGCCAAGCGCCATGCGCAAGGTGGCCAAAAACCTGGCAGGAAATCAATTCAGGACACAGGACGGCATACCCGTCTGTGAAAATACGAACAGGAGAAATCGACCATGAAAAAAACACTTGCAATTCTTTTAACACTGGCCATGCTTTTATCCATGGCCGCCTGCGGCAGCGGCGCACAGAGCGCTGCCTCTGCCGCTTCAGAGCCAGCGGCTGTTTCCTCTGTAGAGGAGGTCTCGGCAGCAGTATCTGCAGCAGAACCGGAAGCCGAAGAGCCTGCGGCAGCAGAGGAACCCGTTGTCGAAGACACTTCTGACCAAGAAGCCTCTGCGGAAGAACCCGAAGAGGAGCCTGTGGAAGAGGAAGTTCCCGAAGTCGAGGAGATCCCCGAGGTTCCTGAGGATCGGATCATTACCGTCACCGACATGAGCGGCGACGAAGTGACCATCGAGGGCCGGGTGGAACACATCGTCAACCTGTGGCCTGCTGGAACCAGTTCCTTCTTTGTCATGGGCGCCGGGGATCTGGTGGCCGGCATGGCAGTCAACAACGCGGGCGTGATCAACAGCTGGGCAAAGACCTTCTATCCCGCCGCCGGCGATGTGCCCGCTATGGGCGGAACCACGCCCTCCATTGAAGAACTGATGGCGCTGGATCCCGATCTGGTCATTGTCCATCCCATGACCGTCAGCACCGGATATGCCCAGCAGATCCGGGACGCGGGTATTCCGGCGGTCAACATCAATTTCAGCAACTATGACTCGATGATTACTGCCTATACCATGATTGGGGAGATCCTCGGCGGCGTGTATCAGGTGCGCCTCCAGAAGTGGTGCGACATGATCGCCGAGAAGCAGGCCGAGATCGAAGCTGTTACCGCGTCCCTCTCCGAGGAGGACAGGCCCGTTGTCTATTACATCGCCGGGCAGGCGGACAGCCTGACCACCACCATGGGCAGCAATTCCATCTGCGCCGACTGGACGGCCCTGGCAGGCGGCGTGTACGCCACCACCCTGATGGACGACCCCACCGCTACGGAGGTTACAGCGGAGGAGCTTCTTGCCATCGACCCGGACGTGATCATCGTGGGCGGTACCTATCAGCACAAGCTGGTGGAGGAGCTCCAGACCACCGACGGCTGGAAAGAGCTTTCCGCCGTGGAGAACGGCCGGGTGTACACCAATCCCTACGGTGCCTTTGCCTGGGACCGGTTCGGCCTGGAGAGCTACTTCCAGATGGACTACGCCCTTCTGTGCATCCAGCCGGAGCTGGCAGCGGAGAACGGCATTGACCGCGCGTCCATCACCCAGGAGGTCATGGACTTCTATAAGATGATGAACGGTACGGAGCTGACCGAGGAGCAGGTGGGCTATATGATCGACGGTCTGGAGCCCGACGGCACGGAGGTCGATCCCGACGCTGCGGGTGCCGGGATGGGCCAGGGCGGCGGACGGCCCGGCTAAACCTCCATGAACATGCGTAAAAGCAGCCTCCCCGCGTCCTGCGGGGAGGCTTTCACCGACAAGGAACGTGCCAATTCAAAGCGCCGGTACCGCACAACGGTGCTGGCGGCAGTTCTGATCCTGATCCTGGTGTGGATCACGGCGCTTTCCGTGGGGCGCTATGCCGTTCCGTTTCTGACGGCAGCAAAAGTCCTGCTGAGCCGCCTGTTCCCCATCTCGCAGAGCTGGGACAAGAAGATGGACGCGGTGGTCATGACCCTGCGCCTGCCCCGAAGCACCGCAGCGGTGCTGATCGGCGGCGCGCTGGCCCTGTCAGGCTCCTGTTATCAGAGCATCTTCAAAAATCCCATGGTGTCTCCGGACCTGCTGGGCGTATCCGCAGGGGCATGTGTGGGGGCGGCACTGGCGATTCTGCTGGATCTCGGCACAGTTTACATTCAGCTGTTTGCCTTCCTGTGCGGGATCGGCACCGTGTTCCTGACCACTGCGATTCCAAGGCTGATCCGCAATGAAAGCACCACGATCCTGGTGCTCTCCGGGGTCATCATGTCCAGCCTCATGTCCTCTGTAATGAGTATTCTCAAGTTCCTGGCGGATACGGACACCAAGCTGGCGGAGATCACCTACTGGACCATGGGCTCCCTGTCCGCCATCACGTTTTCCGACATCCTGATGGTACTTCCGACGCTGACAGTCCCCGCCATTGTTATCCTTGTGATGCGGTTCCGTCTGAACGTCATGTCTCTGGGAGACCGGGAGGCGCGAACGCTGGGAATCCATCTGCGGCGAACCCGGGGCGTGTTCGTGGTCTGCGCCACGCTGCTGACCGCAAGCTGCGTGTGCCTGGCCGGGACCATCGGCTGGGTGGGACTGGTGATTCCCCATATCGCCCGTCTGATCGTCGGCGCGGATCACAAGAAGATGCTGCCGGTGGCTATGCTGTTCGGCGGCTCCTTTATGCTGGTGATCGATACGCTGTGCCGGACCCTGTCCTCCGCGGAGCTGAAGCTGGGGATTCTGACCGGATTGGTTGGCGCGCCGTTTTTCTTCTTTATCCTGATTCGCCAGCATCGGACCATGCTATAAGGAGGCCGCCATATGAAACTGGAAGTCAAAGACATCGGCTTTTCCTATGTCCGTGGCCGGGATGTATTTCAAAATGTCAGCTTTTCGCTGGAGGATGGGGATGTCTTCTCGATTCTCGGCGTCAACGGCGCAGGAAAGAGCACCCTGCTCAGCTGCCTGGCCGGGCTCAGCTGTCCCAATGCCGGGGACATTGTTCTGGACGGCAGATCCATGTTTTCCATGACCAGAAATGAAATCGCCAGGCTGATCGGGTATGTCCCGCAGATCCACGCAAGCAGCTTTGCCTATTCGGTGCTGGAGTACACAGTCATGGGCCGGACGCCGTACATCCCGCCCTACGCTACGCCCGGCGCAGACGATTATGCCATCGCAAGGGAAAAGCTGGCGCAGGTGGGCATGGAGAATATGGAGCAGAAGGTCTTTACGGAGATCTCCGGCGGCGAGCAGCAGCTTGCCATGATCGCAAGGGTCCTGACGCAGGAACCGAAGCTGATCCTGCTGGACGAGCCCACCAACCATCTGGACTACGGCAACCAGTACCGGACGATCGAGATTCTGCGGCAGCTTTCCGCGGCCGGATATATTGTGATCACAACCACCCACAATCCGGATCATGCCTTGAAGCTGGGAGGAACTGCCGCGATCCTGACCGCCGGAGGCGGACTTCGGATCGGCCAGGCCGGGGAGGTCCTGACCCCGGAACGGCTTGGGGCACTGTATGGGATCAGCGTTGGAATCACCTATCTTGCCGACGCAGGCCGGCAGATCTGTTATGTCAGGGAAGGGCAATAATCGGAAAATGGGCGCTCCCAGCCGGGAGCGCCCATCGTCTATCCTGTCATTCGTCAATCCCAACCATCACCGAGGTGGCCTTGATGACCGCCAGCACATCCTCGCCGTCCTTCAGACCAAGATCCTCCACCGCCGCATTGGAGATGGTGGCGGAGATGGTATTCCCGCCCAGAGCGGAAATGCGGACAATGGAGTTTACCGCGCCCTTTTCCACGGAGATCACCTTTCCAGGGAACTGATTCCGTGCGCTGAGGGGCAAATGCTCGCCCCGGCCCACCATGACCTCGGTGGCCTTTACCACAGCATAGGCCTTCTTGCCGGGCTCCAGTCCCAGCTCACGAATAGCGGACATGGAGATGGTGGACGACACGATGGTACCGTTTACGTCGATGGATACAATGCCGTTGACCGCACCCTCATTGACCTTGGTGACAGTGCCGGCAAACTGATTTCTTGCGCTCAGCTTCATATTGCGTTCCTCCTGTGTCTTGTCAATCTGTCTCCATTATATTTTGCGTGCTGCGTATTGTCAATTCATATTCGTACTGCGCAGGAATTAACCGTAAGCATAGGCGCGCAGGCTGGCCGGGTCCAGCACATGGATCTTCCCGTATCGGGTCTCCAGCCATCCTTTCGCGGCCAGACCGGTGATGGCTTTGCTCACAGACATCCGGGAGATCCCCAGCACGCTGGCGATAAAATCCTGTGTGTAGGGCAACTCCGGGCGCTCCTCGGACCCGCTGTGCTGTCCATTGGCAAACCGGCGGCACAGGAACCGGGCCACCCGTACCTCCGCCGTCACCATGGAAGCGTCCGCCAGCTCGTCGAACAGCGTACCCAGATCCATGGAGATCTCCTGAATCATGACCTCCTGAAAATCCGGGAATCGTTCACAACAGCTGCGATACAGCGCCCGGTCCACGGTCAGCACCAGACAGCGCTTGATGGCGATTGCCGATGCTCTGCGTGGAACACTTTCAAAGAAGGTAGACGCGCCGAACACCCGATCCGGCCAGGAGATCAGGATGTTCCGCTCCCGCCCTTCCTCGGACAGTGTATAGGTCAGGGAAAGTCCCTCCAGCAGATAATAGAATTCTTCCGCCGCGTCGCCCTGGCTGAAGATGATCTCTCCGGGCTCATATCGCCGGGGATTCCGGCTTTCAAGCAGGAAAT
>JAFUFT010000037.1 GCA_017469795.1 Oscillospiraceae bacterium | reverse complement strand
GCCCTATGTGAAGATGTCCGGTCCTCCCATGCCGGAGGGGGACGAGGGTCCCGGCGGCCCGGGCGGCCCCGGCGGTCCCGGCGGCCCCGGCGGTCCCGGCGGCCCCGGCGGACCGGAGGGCATGCCACCTATGCCGGAGAATAAGCCGGAGTTCGCGGCGCTGGAGATCGTGGACGGCAAGGTCGCGGCCCATGACGAGGCCATGACCGGAAGCATCACCGACACCGAAGCGCGGGACCTGAAGCTGAACTCCGGACGGGGAGATCTGGGCGGTGTTTACGTTGCCAATTCGGAGTACACGGTGGAGCACGCCAACATCCGCCTGTCCGGCGAGGGACAGGGGCTGGGCGGCAAGCTCTCCGGCGCCGCGGTGGAGGATCACGGCAGGCTGACTCTGAAGGACTGCCGCATCGATATGACCGGCAAGCTCCGCTGCGCCACCTCCGCAGGGGGCAATTCCGTGCTGAAGGTCTACGATTCCCTGCTGGTCTCCCACGGAGATCCCTGGAACGTAGATGAGAAGGAGGTCACCTGGATCATTGGCCCCGGTATGGCCAAGCCGCCGGTATTCCTGGAGATCGAGGGCAACATGCGGACTCACTGCACCGTCATGGATTCCGAGAGCTACTTCTACAACTCCACCGTCATCGCCGACAGCTGGGCGGCCCTCTCCACCGATGCGGCGGGCGACCGGGTCTATCTGGAGGCCAATGACTGCAAGGTCATCACCACTCGTTCCGGCTACGGCACCTACGCCGATACCGGATGCTACTGCACGCTGAACCGGTGCGATCTGGACGTTGCCAATATGGCCGCCATCGTAGCGGGCGAGAGCGGCGTGCAGCTCAACGACTGCACCGCCAAGTGCGGCAGCTATGTGGTCCTCAATCATGTGGTGGGCGGCGGCCCCATGGCGGACGCGCTGCTGAGCCAGGTCTCCGACATCAAGATCAAGGGCGGCAAATACCAGTGCGAGAACGAAGCGGTGGTGGTCAAGAGCAACAACGCCGACGTCCTCTTTGAGAATGCGGAGATCCGCAGCTTTGCTGGCCTGCTGCTGCGCTCGAAGCTCAACGACGATCCCTGCGCCCCCGATCCGGCGGGCAAGCAGGTCTATGGCATCCATGTGACCCTCAGGGATATGACCGCAGACAGCGGCATCGCCCACGAGGATCCCAACCGCGTCATGACCGTGAAGCTGGAGAAGTCCGTCCTCAACGGACCCATCACCGGGGGTGCCCTCGTGACACTGGACGGGGAGAGCAAATGGACCGCCACTGCGGATTCCAACGTGGTTCTGAACGGGGATGTTCCCGCCGGCGCCATCGACGCGCTGCCCGGCGTGACCATCACCGCCAGGGGCGGCGAGGAGCGGGAGACCGTCCTGCCCTCCGGCGGCAAACTGATCGTTCATGCGAACTGAGAAAGGAAGAGAGATATGAAAACAAAAGCGCTTGCAATCCTGTTGGTACTCGGTCTGATGATCGGGCTGCTCTCCGCCTGCGGCGGCACGGCGTCCGCCTCTTCCGCAGCTTCCGCCCCCGCTGAGGCGGGATCTGCCCCCGCGGAAGAGACTGCGGCAGAAGAAGCCGCAGCTGCGCCCGCGGAAGATGCGGCCCAGGAACTGGCGGGGACCGGATCCGCCGCGGAAGAAGCGGAAGCGGTGGAAGCAGCTGAGCCTGAGAGCGAATTTGCCCTCTATGAGTGGCCCCTGCCGCTGACGGAGGAGGACGTGACCTTCTCTGTGTCCATGATGCTCAATCCGCAGCTGGCCAACTACTTTGAGGGCTATCAGGACAACCCCTCCTGGCAGAAGTATTCGGAGCTCACCGGCGTGAACTTTGACTTCCTGAACATCAGCGCCATGAATATGGGCGAGCAGTACAACCTGATGTTCGCCTCCCAGGACTATCCGGACATCATGCACTCCGCTCTGACCTTCTACTCCGCCGGCACGGACGCCGCCGTGGAGGAGGACGTCATTGTGGATCTGGCCCCCTATCTGGAAGAGGACGCTCCCAACTACCTGTACTGGGTGGACAAGGTGGACGGCTTTGCCAACATCACCACCGACCAGGGCTATCGTCCCGGCTTCGTTCACATCCTCGATACGCCCTCCATCACCCGGTCCGGCCCTGTGACCCGGGGCGACTGGATGGAGGCCCTTGGCATCGAAGCGCCTGAAACCATCGATGAACTCCACGATATGCTCAAGGCCATGTATGAGACCTACGGCGCCCAGTGCGAGTTCGGCGCGGATGCCAGCGGCTTCTCCGGCGCCTGGGGCACCAACCTGAGCATCCAGTCCTTCCCCTCCGTCAGCTATCCCATCTATCAGGTGGACGGAGAGATCGTCTACGGCCCCGTCACAGACAACGCCAAGGACTACCTTCTGACCATGAAGCAGTGGCTGGATGAGGGGATCCTGTACAAGGACTTCGCCACCCGCACCTCCAACTTCGGCACCATCGCCGATTTCTGCGCAGGAACCTTCTCCTATTACAACGGCGACACGGACGCGCTGGCCAGCGCTCCCTACTATTTCACAGACTCGGAGGCCACCAAGGTGGCGATCCCCAATGCGGTCCGTGAGATCGGCGATGTGATCCCCTTTGACGGCTACAACTCCTCCATGGGACAGGTCACGGGGCAGGGGACCTTCTCCATCACCACCGGCTGCCCGGACGTGGAGCTGGCGGTGAAGGTTCTGGACTGGCGCTACTCCGACGAGGGCTCCTTCCTCTTCAACTACGGCATCGAGGGCATCTCCTTCGAGTATGACGAAAACGGCGACCCGGTCTATACGGATCTGATCGTCAACAATCCCGACGGCCTGTCCGCCACCTGGCTCACCGCCGTGTACATGGACGAGTACGGCTATGTGGAGCACTACACCAAGTTCGACTATCAGATGTCCGAGCAGCAGTTGGAGGCCCGGGAGCTCTGGAGCCGGAATGTGGAGTCCCGCTATGATCTGCCCAAGGGCCTGACCCTGACCGCGGAGGAGGCAGAGCTGTTCTCCGCCAAGATGGTGGATATCGCCTCCTACACATCGGAGTCCATCCTGAAAATGCTGACCGGAGATATGGACATCGAGAGCCAGTACGATGAGTTCGTCAGCACCATTGATTCCATGGGGCTTCAGGACTGCCTGGACTGCTACGCAGCGGCGCTGGAGCGCTACAACAACCGCAGCCAGGAGGCCTGACCATCTGCGTTAACACAGTTTAATCGATCAAAGAACGCGGGTCCCGGAATTCCGGGACCCGCGTGAACATTTTCAGGATCAGGTTTGCTTGCTGCCGGATGCGCCGGCGTCAGGATTACGACGCGAACTCGAACACCAGATCCTCCTCGGATCCGGACTGATTTTCGTGCCAGGTGAAGGTGCCGTCGTCCCCAAAGACGATGGTGCCGGTGCCGTCCTCATATTCCGGCTCCTGGCTCGCCACATCGCCGTCTGCATCATAGGTGATCACAGACTTCGTGCAGCCGGAATATTCGATTGTCAGCGTCTCCGGATCCAGCCGTCCGGTAATATCCCACTGGATCGTCTCCTCGTCGCTGTCATGGTTCTCGATGGTGATCCACGCCTCATCGCTTTCGAAGCAGTCCACTTTGGCGTGGGTCTGGCCGCACTCATATTCACCGACAAAGTTCATCACGGGATTCTGCCAGTCGGGATCTTCCTCAAACACGGCGATAAATTCCGCGCTCTCGTCCAGAGAAACGGTGATCTGCGGATCCGTGGAGAAATCCTCGCCGTTTCTGGTCCACTTCACGAACTGATTGCCGGCCCGAGTCCAAGCGAGGAGCGTATAGGTATCGGGCTCGGCCAGATTGATCTGAGCAGACTGGAACGGGAACTCCTCATCGATCTCGGGAGTGACTTCCCCTTGGGCATAGGAGATATTGCCCTTGCCCTCGGTGTTGATGGTCACGATGATTGTGGCTGTCGGAAGATCCATGGGCGCAAAGTGATAGGTTTCTCCACCCTCCACCGTGAGGATGAGTCCGTCAGCGTCATCTTCCGCAACCGTAACAGTAATGTCCTCTTTGCTGCCGGAGGAGGGGAGAACGCCCTTCAACGAGTTTCCGTCCTGGGGGAGCATGCCGCCCCAGGAATCCTCAGCCGCATCCTCACCGAGCATGCAGCCCACGTACCAGCCTGCGTCGCCGACGTCATCCATCCAGATGACGGAGAGCATATGTTCGTTTTCATCCTGAAAGTAGCCTTCCCGGCTCCATTCCGTCTCGGTCTCCTCAGGCTCGGCCTGGGAGGCGGAAGCCTCTTCCTGAGCCGCGGACGCGCTTGCGGAGCTCTCCGCAGGGACAGCGGATTCCGCCGCGTTTCCGCAGCCTGCGAATACCGCGGTGATCAGGCAAAAGGCAAGGATCAGTGCGAGTATCTTTTTCATTTTGGTTCCTCCTGATACTAATATGGGGGCTTTGCGTCTTCCGTGCTTTTGAGATGTGCGCTTTCTCAGGAAAGCGCCAGCACGTTGTTCACAAACGTCAGAATTTCGTTCATGGCGTTTTCTGCCTCGGGATAGATGGCGTAGTCCATGGCGAAGGTATGGGGCATTCCCTTGCCGAAGGTGAAATGCACCTCATTCCCGGCCCGGACCAGCTTATCCACGATCCGCAGCGCTCCGGCTGCCAGACTCTCCCGGCTGCCCGCCTGAATGAAGGCCGGCGGAAAATCGGAAAAATCTCCGTAGATCGGAGAGATCCTGGGATCCATGGGGTCCGCGTCTCCCACATAGGCCTCCAGCATGTCGCCGTTGGAGGCGCAGAACATATCCCGAATAAAGACCTCCTGCTGATCAAAGCGGATGTCGTCCACCGGAGAGGAACACCAGATAGCGGCAGGCAGAGGCAGGCCTTCCATCTTCAGCGCCATCACAAGGCTCAGCGTCAGACCGGCCCCGGCGGACTCGCCGCCCACCACGATTCTCTCATAACCGGCGTCCAGAAGACCTTTATAGAAAGCTACGATCTCATTGATCGCCACCGGGAACTTGACGTAGGGCGCCAGGGAGTAGTCCACGGAATAGCCCTCCAGATTGGTGCGCTCAAGAATATGGGCCAGGAACGCGCCTGCGGTCATACCGCTTCCGAGGGTGTATCCGCCGCCGTGGATATACAGCATCGCGGCCTTTTCCCGGACGCCTTCCCGGGTGAGCTTCATGCCCGGAACGCCGCCGATTACCACCTTGCCGCCCGCAAAGCCCTCCGGGATCTCCGGCTCAGGAGACTGATAGTCCGGCGGCATCATGGGCACTTTCAGATGGGCAAACTCTGGAGGGATGGGAGCGCCGGCTCCGCCCATTCCCGGGGGAGGCGCCATGCCGGGCTGACCCGGTCCGTCCATGGAGGTGGGGGGTGCGGTGGGGATCTTGTCCTGATAGGCTAAAAACTCTTTGCTGAACATCGTGTTGTCCTCCTTATCGGTCTGGTTGGGTGCTCCACAACGGGATTCCCGGACTGAAGTCTTCGGCTGTTTTCTTTGTCCGTATTTTATTTTGATACAGCAACATTGTAGCACAGAACCGGTCAAAAGTCAGTACCCGTGTTTGAGAAATTGGCGGCAAAGCGGATCACCCGCACCTCATAGGGCCGAAGCAGCGCCGGGTCTCCCGCATCCGGGTAGTTGCCCAGCAGCAGTTCTCCTCGGGCGATATCATACCCTTTGGGAAGCCGGAGCGGAACAGGCTTTTCGGAGAAAGCGCAGGCCACCAGAATGCGTTCCCCCTGAAGGGAGCGCTCGTAGAGGAAGAGCCGGGGATGCAGGGGGAGGAGATCCCGATAGCGGCCGGCGAGCAGCGTCTCGGAGGACTTGCGGAGCCGGAGGCATTTCCGGTAGAAGTTCAGGATGCTGTCGGGGTCGCGCTCCTCGGCTTCGGCGTTGATCTCCGGATAGTTTTGGTTTACATAAAACCACGGCTCCACGTCTGAGAAGCCTGCGTTCTGTCCGCCGCTCCACTGGACCGGCGTCCGGGCGGAATCCCGGGAGGATCGGTGGATGCGGCGGAGCCGCTTTTCCGCAGACTGGTGGGTCAGGAATGTGTGGTAGGCGTTGATGGACGCCACGTCCTCGTAGTGTTCGATGGAGGGCAGACGGATATTCGTCATGCCCAGCTCCTGCCCCTGATAGATCAGGGGCGTGCCCCGCTGAAGAAGGTAGCAGGCCGCCAGCATGGTGCCCGATTCCCGCCAGAACTTCTCACTGCCGTAGCGGCTGATGGACCGGGGGTGGTCGTGGTTCTCCAGATACAGCGCATTCCAGGCCCGGCCCTCCAGTGCGTACTGCCATTTGTCGCAGGCGCGCTTGAACTTCACCAGCGAGAAGGGATGATGGACGAATTCGGTGAAAAAGCAGTCCGCCATCATCGTGTCGAATTGGATCATCATATCCAGCACCCGGTCCGGCCCGCAGAGATAGCGGAGGGCGGTCTTCACCGGGGTCATGGGCGCCTCCCCTAGCTCAATGGCCCCGTACTCCAGCGCCACGGCCCGGAACTCCCGGAGATACGTTAAAAGGTTGGGGCCGTCCTTGTAGAAGGGCAGGCCGTTGATGGCCGGCAGGAAGGGGATCCCGTCCGGCAGCCGGGGATGCTTGGAGATGTAGGTGATCACGTCCGCCCGGAATCCGTCCACTCCCATCTCCAGCCAGAAGCGCATGATGCCCTTGACCTCTTCCCGGACCTTCGGGTTGTCCATATTCAGGTCCGGCTGCTTTTTGGCAAAGACGTGGAGATAATACTGCTCCCGTTCCGGGCAGTATTCCCAGGCGAGCCCCTCGAACTGGCTGTACCAGTTGTTGGGCGGCAGGCGCTTTTCCCCGTCCCAGCGGGGATCCCGCCAGATATAGTAGTCGCTGTAGGGGCCGGTTCGGCTCTTCCGGCTCTCGAGGAACCAGGGATGCTCGTCGGAGGTGTGGTTGATGACCAGATCCATCAGGACCTTGAGCCCGAGCCGGTGGGCCTTGTCCAGTACTCTTTTGAACTGCTCCAGATCCCCGTAGTCGGGGTGGATATTCCGGTAGTCGGAGATGTCATATCCGTAGTCCGCGTTGGGGGAGGGATAGATGGGGGAGAACCAGATCCCGTCCACCCCAAGGGAGGCAATGTAGTCGAGCTTGTCGTAGACGCCGTACAGATCCCCGATGCCGTCTCCGTTGCCGTCTGAAAAGCTCCGGATCCAGATCTGGTAGAAGCTCATGCGGCGGAAATTGTACTGTTTCATGATTTCACTTCCTGTCCCGGCGGAGCTCCTCCGCCAGATGATCCCAGAAGTGCTCGGCATTCTCGCCGGCCTCCTGGAAGTTTTCCATCATGCCCACGGCGGTCTCCTTGAAGTCGTGGAAGAGGGCCTGCCGGATCTTCCGGCGTCTTGCCTCCGCCTCCATGCTCTTTGCGGTGAAGGACAGAAGGTAGTCCTCCGGCAGCTTCTTCTTGGCCGGCAGCTTACCTGCCCGGCGCAGCTCCAGAACCTCGCCGTAGCGGTCCCATGCCATCGATACGCAGCTCTGCCAGGAGAGGTAGAGCTCCTCCATGGCCCGCTGTCCCACCTGATGCAGGTGGGGAAGATCCCGGCAGGCGGACTGCAGAAGGGCAAAGAGGGCTTCGGCATTTTCCTCAATGGTGAAGCCGTTCTGCCCGTCCGTGACCCCCTCGGCGGCGCAGGAGCCCCGGATCAGTACGCTGGCAAGGCCGCAGGCCGCTGCCTCCCGTACCACCAGACCGTTGGTGTCGAAGGTGGAGGGGAACAGGAACAGATCCGCCCGGGTGTTAAAGGCCCGAAGGGCCTCCCGATCGTAGACAGGCCCCACGAACAGGCACTTGCCGGGGGAAGTCTCCGTGTCCATGAGTCCCAGATTCGTGGCCCTCTCCTCCAGAAGCTCCCGGTCCGGGCCCTTGCCCACAAAGACCATGCGGAAGTCCTGCCCTGCATCCGAGAGCATCTTCAGGGCGTCCAGGATCAGCGGAAGGCCCTTGTAGGTCATGAGCCGTCCCACAAAGAGCAGGACCGGCACCCCCTCCGGCAGATCGAAGTCCCCTGTGACCCGGGCGACAGCCTCGGGATCCGCCCGGCCCTGCCGGAAGTCCACGCCGTTGGGCATGACCCGCCAGTCACCCTGAAAACCCAGCGCCGTCAGACTCCGGCCGGCGCCCTCGCTGACCACCCACACGTCGTCAGTGGCTTCGATATTCCGGACCATGGCCCGGATGCCTTCCCGGGCGGCCAGACGGGTCCTGACCACCCGTTCGATGTCGATGTCGTATTTGGTGTGATAGGTAAAGACGATGGGCGCTCCGGTCTCCTCCCGCAGTAGCCGTGCGATGACTGTGGCGGAGGCGGGACAGTGGGCGTGGATCAGATCCGGCGAGAAAGCCGCCAGTTCCGACACCGCCTTTTCCTGAAAGGGATTCCCGGTGCGGTATCCGCTGGTGATCCCGGCGGTGTCAAAGCTGTGGTAGGGCACCACGGGGTAGGGGTAGACGCTGTAGTCCGCATCGGGATACCTCGGCGTTCCCACGATGACTCCGGCCTCATGGTCCCGGACCAGGTAGTCGGCGTAGTTCATCACCACATTTACCACCCCGTCGATGACCGGCGGGAAGGAATCGTTGAGCAGACAGATTTTCATGTAAATAGCACCTCGGTTCGTTTGTGATTATTATAGTCCCCGGCAGGCCGCTTTGCAAGGTGTACGGAGTTGGATGTAAGCGGGGAGACGCGGCTGCGGGAGCCTTGCATAAAAAGCGCAGATTGGGTATAATGTGGTATCTCGAAAACGCCTCGGCCCGTTGGGGAAAGCCCGGGATCCGGAACGGCGATGATTGAGAAAGTGCCCTTTTGACGGCAGACCGGGAATGACAATAGCAGGGAGAAACCTATGATACTATATCACACCAGTAATGCAGTGATCCGCAAGCCGGATCTCCGCAGGGGAAGGAAGAACGCGGATTTCGGACAGGGATTCTATCTGACCCCCGATCCGGAGTTTGCATCCCGCTGGGCGGGAGCGGATTCGATCATAAATGTATATAAGCTGGATGAGGACGGCCTGCTGATTCACAGATTCCGGCGGGACGAGGACTGGTTCCGATATATCTTCCGCAACCGCAGAGTCGAGGACGGCGTCGCAGCGGACGTGGTGATCGGCCCCATCGCCAACGACACGATCTTCGAGACCTTCGGGATCATCAGCAGCGGATACCTCGAGGCGGAAGACGCCATGAAGCTGCTGCGGATCGGGCCGGAATACACACAGGTGGCCGTGAAGACGGAGCGGGCCTTGCGACAGCTCCGGTGGCTGCGGACGGAAACGATCACAGCGCCGGATCCCAAGCAGCGAAAAGCGGAACAGGACGCGTACGCTTCGGCTTTTGCGGCGGCCATGCAGGAGATCGCCGGGGACTGAGCCCTACTTGGCAGGAGGAAAACACATGGATATCACACAGACCTTTTACGATAAGCTCTCGACACAATATGACAAGCTCTTTTCCGACTGGAAGCTTGCGACCCGGGAACAGGCGGCGCTTCTGGACCGGCTCTTCCGGGCCCGGGGATTTGACCGGAGCGCGGAGATTCTGGACTGTGCCTGCGGCATCGGGACCCAGGCCATCGGCCTGGCGGCTCTCGGATACGAAGTCACCGCCTCGGATCTCAGCCGGGGCGCGCTGACGGAGGCGAGAAAGCGCGCAGAGGAAAACGGCGTCAAAATCCGGTTTGACCGGGCGGACTTCTGTGCCCTGTCCGAAAGCTTCTCCGAACAGTTTGACATCGTGATCGCCATGGACAACGCGCTGCCGCACATGCCCACTCGCGAGGCTCTGGCCGCAGCGGTCAATAGCATTGCCGGGCGGGTCCGGCCGGACGGCATCTTCGCCGCAAGCATCCGGGATTACGACAGCCTCCTGGAGACAAAACCGCCCTATTCGCCTCCCTATATCCACAGGACGGATAGTGGACAGCGGGTCTCCTTCCAGACCTGGGACTGGCAGGGAGACAGCTATCTTCTTACACAATATATTATTGACGACGGGAAGACGCTTGCGGTCAATAAATTTGTCTGTGAATACAGGGCGACCCGCCGGGAGGAACTCACGGAGCTGCTTCTGGCAGGCGGGTTCTCCAATGTCGAATGGGAGTTCCCGAAGGAAACCGGTTTTTATCAGCCGATCGTCATCGCGGGAAAAGAGAAGCCATGAGTGGGGCGCAGAGTGCGCCCGGAAACGGAGGAAATATGATTCGTAATGTTGCCATCGTCAGTCTGTCCAGCGGGATCATCGGAGAGTCCTTTGTGGACTTCGAGGTCGAGATCGGACGCAAAAGACTGGAGGAATACGGGCTGAACGTGAAGTTCATGCCGAATGCCCGGAAGGGCATGGACTACCTGAAGGCGCATCCTGAAAAGCGGGCGGAGGACCTGCTGGAGGCCTTCCGGGATCCGAAGATCGACATGATCCTGTGCGCCATCGGCGGGGACGACACCTACCGGCTCCTGCCGTATCTGTTCGACGGGAACGAGCTGGCCGATGCCGTAAGGGACAAGGTGTTCCTCGGCTTTTCCGATACGACGATCAATCACCTGATGCTTCACAAGGTGGGACTGCGCTCCTTTTACGGGCAGGCGTTCCTGCCCGATCTGTGCGAGCTTGGCCCGGTAATGCTCCCGTATACCAGAGCGTATTTCGAGGAACTGATCACGACCGGAACGATCCGGGAGATCCGGCCCAGCCGTGTCTGGTACGAAGAACGGAAAAGCTTTGCGCCGGATCAGGTTGGCGTAGCGCTGGAAGGCCGCCCCAATCACGGGTTTGAACTGCTTCAGGGGCCGGCCGTATTCTCCGGGAAGATCCTCGGCGGATGCATCGATTCCCTGTACGATCTGTTCAGTCCCGAGCGGTATGCGGATATGCCCCTGCTGTGCGAAAAGTACGGGCTGTTCCCGGACGCGGCGGACTGGAAGGGGAGGATCCTTCTGCTGGAGACCAGCGAGGAGAAGCCTTCGCCGGAGAAGTATCGGGAGGCACTGGAGTACCTGAAGGGAGCGGGGGTATTCGAGGCAGTGTCCGGCGTCCTGGCAGGAAAGCCCATGGACGAGAGCTATGCAGAGGAGTACCGGCAGCTTCTGGTGCAGGTCATAGACGATCCCACAATCCCGGTGGCCTTCAATCTGAATGTGGGCCACGCCATGCCCCGGTGCATTATCCCATTTGGGGTGGAGGCTGTTGTTGATGCGGAGGAGCAGGTCATTCGGTTTGAAGACTGAGTCAGGGGCCAAATAAAGGCAGTAATCACGTTGCTTAGATGGTTTTTTATACTACGAGTTTACTTTACAAAAAGGAAATACAGTGTTATAGTTTGATCATAACATCAGGGCGACGCCCGGAAAGGACAAAGCTATGCTTCGTATTCAATGGAACTCAATGATGAAAGCTGAATATCTGGAGCCTTCGCTGTGCAGTTTTGATTTTGAACTGCATGATGCTTTGTCACGCCCTTATGAGACAATAC
This sequence comes from Oscillospiraceae bacterium, assembly GCA_017469795.1. Lineage (GTDB taxonomy): Bacteria > Bacillota > Clostridia > Oscillospirales > Oscillospiraceae > HGM13006. Next base: position 98,401 of record JAFUFT010000037.1, on the reverse strand, counting down.
CGGACTACAGAACCGTTATGCCACAATAGGCAGTTTAGGATTTATGGCCGCTTGTCTCGTATGAGGTAGGCGGCTTTTTTGTATGCACGAGGTGAAAGATTTGTTTGAGATTCTAGGAAAAGTAAACACTGCAGTGTATTTTGCCAAGGCCGCGGAGGACAATTCAACCCTGGATGAAGCGCCTATGGCCTACAAGTCTCTGGAGGACATCATCGACGTGATCTCAGAGAGCGTTGATGTGATCGAAGTACTGAAACCAATCTATAACTTTAAGGCCAACTGAGCCGGTCTGTTCCGGCTCAGGGCCGGAACAGGAGGATGAAATGAATACATGGCCGGTCATTGACGTGACCGCAACCGGAAGAAACATCGTTCGACTTCGCAAGATGACGGGGCTCACGGTTAAGGATCTTCAAAAAATCTTTGGCTTCTCCACGCCCCAGGCCATCTACAAGTGGCAGCGTGGAACCGCCATGCCCACCGTGGACAATCTTGTTGTCCTGGCAACGGTGTTCGGTGTTACCATCGATGACATTCTTGTCTATGGGGAATGTCTTCAAATCCAAATAATTGCATAGCAAAACAGCTCCGGGATCTCCGGAGCTGTGATATGGCCCATAAGACAAATTGGTTGCGTCGCCAGCCTTTCAAGCTGGAGAAGTGAGTTCGAATCTCGCATGGGTCACCATATGGCTCCATAGCGCAGATGGTCAGCGCGCCGGCCTGTCACGCCGGAGGTCGCGGGTTCGATCCCCGCTGGAGTCGCCAAATGGCCCCTTAGTCAAGCTGGATAAGACGCCGGCCTCTCAAGCCGGAGGCGTTGGGTTCAAGTCCCACAGGGGTCACCAGCAGCTCATGGTGTATTGGTAGCACTGCAGGTTGTGGCCCTGCCGGAGTGGGTTCAAATCCCACTGAGACTGCCCAAAGAATAATCCGGGTTCGCACAATGGCAGTGCAGGCGGCTTTGACCCGCCGGATGGAGGTTCGATTCCTTCACTCGGAGCCATTTGCCGGATGACGTCAGGCGGCCCTGACACCGGTCCTGAAAACCGCGGGCGGCTGAAAAGCCGTGGGGATCGACACCTCCATCCGGCGCCATACAATGGAGTGATACTCTAACTGGTAAGAGACCTCCCCGCTAAGGAGGCGGGGCAGATATGCCCTTGAGCGTTCGAGTCGCTCTCACTCCGCCATATGCATAGGTGGTGGAATGGTAGACACGCCAGTTTCAGGAACTGGTGCCCGCCCTGGGCTTGCGAGTTCGAGTCTCGCCCTGTGCACCACATAGTGACCCGCCAAGCAATGTAACTACTTGCATTGCTTGGCGGGTTTTAGAAATGCCTCAGGCGGCCAAATTATCATTCACAGCCTTCAGATGAGAGGTCAGATGAAGCCGTGCTGTTTTAAATTCCGGCCCTGTGAGGCCCAACTGCACCATAAATGCACGCATCTGTACCAGATCGCTGGCATGGGAGCGAGAAGCGGTACAAGCCCGCTGGATGTATTTTGCGTGATTGGAAAGCGCAAGGCAGAGCTGGATATAAGCCTTCACCTTACCGGCGTGTCTGGTAGCGTTGAACAGTCGGAATTCAAGCCCTTTCCCCGTATACATCGAGCTGAAGTTCAGTCCATGGTAGCGGGTTGATGTCCTGCACCAGATGAGCTTGAGATCGGTTTCAGTCATAGGTTTTGCATCCCGCAAGGATTGTACAAGAGCCTGTTCAGTCATTTTGCAGTAGCTCATACGCTGATCAAAGACATTCAAGGCCCGATAGAGCAGCGGTTCCTTTGCAGCCATCATCTTGACAAGGCAGGTAAGGGATTCTACGGTGTGGTCAGCGTTGTCTACGTGGACATGAAGTCCGCAGCTGTCGTTGACCCGCATTTTACCCTTCTTCCGAAGCTCTCGAATCACCTGCTGCAGCAAAGGAATGTCGTCGTACTCCAAAATCGGAGTTACCAACTCGCACCGATAATCCGGATCGCTGGTGAGAGAACCATCCTGCTGCTGTGCGCGAATACTGCCATCACGCTTGACTGTCCACTTGCGGTCCTTGCTGTCATAGGTACTGTAAGCATCCCACGAGGAGGTGTGATACACCTGGCTGCGTCCAAAGTACCATGCAATAATCTTTGCGGCCTTGGAGCGGGTCATACCAGTGAATTCCAACTCAACACCAAACCGCTGGCTCTTCATTCGCCGAAGCTTTTCCTGTGACAGATAGCTTTTAATATGCTCTCTATTGGGAGAGAGACACATTGTGAGGATCATCGTCTCCACATCGGCGAAAGGGATCGATGTGGTGTGCATTGCAGGCCAGAGCAGCTTGAAGCACTGAACCAAAGAAGGCGAGGGCGTTGGACTGCGAAGAAGTCCGGGAGTCAGAAGATTAGAACCATCTCACTCGATCCAGTATTTCAGTTTTTCAGCATTGTCACTCGAAATGTCTGCTTCACCCTTGGACAGCGTCAGTGTAAACGACGGTGTCCAGACAAGGCCATGCTTGTTAATTTCGTCTGCCTTATAGACTGCATATGTAAGTGCATTGCCATCGATGTCATAAAGGGATGTGTAGTAACTGCTGAGCGTCCGCCGCTTGACATGCTTGGGCTTATTTCAGAAGTACGCCGTCTGAAAACGCAGACAACGTAATCAATACCTTGCTCCTAAACACTAAGGTGGGCTTTATCGAGATCACAGACAGTGTTTTTTCCAAAGTTGAATATAAAGGTCAGTATGGATATGTTAAGACGGAATTCCTCGGCAATAGTCCGGAAAGCACGACATCAGTTTCCGGGAACACTACGGTAGAATCGTATAAATACATAGTGAATGTAGCAAAAACTGCCTATTTCAGGAGTACGCCCAATGAATACGAAGACAATGTAATCTGCACGATACCGTTAAATACTAAAGTTGGGTTTATCGAGGTCACAGACAGCGTGTTTTCCCGGGTCGAGTATAATGGCCAGTACGGATATGTCAAATCTGAGTTCCTCGGTGATTATCCGGAAAGCGTATCAGCCCCAATCGATAGAGGGAAGGGCACGATGAAAGAAGCAACTGCAATGGCAATATAAAACGAATCAGGCAGCTGCGATACTTTACAGTACCGCAGCTACCTGATCTCATATAAGCTAATCGTTGTTTGTCCAGTTATCCCTGCTGCACCGCAATGGCACCGTCCTGCAGCCGGAGAAGACAGCTTGCCTCCGCGTCATGCGAGTAGTAGTCGCCAATCGCATAAAAGATCTCCAAATAAGGACCATTATCGTCTTCTTTACTGAAAATCCGGTTCAAGCCGTACGCTCTGTCGATAACAACACTGAGCTCTTCGCCGCCGATATAGAGGGTGACCTCAATAAAGCTCGGCGCTTCGTCCCCGTTGTCCTGATACTCGAAGACAAGTTCCTCCTCGGTGTCGTCTCCGTCTGCGTCCCACAGGATCCGATTCCATTTGGGATCGGACACGTCAAAATCGCCGGTCGCATACATGGATCCCGGTTGTGCACTCGGGTCCCACTGGAATACCAGCTGGTACTCGTCGCCGCTGTCCCGGGAAAACGTCAGGGTACCGTTATCGGCCTGAAATGTCTCCTGACCGTCGGAGTCTGCAGCTTCCGGGGAAGCAGAATCCGCCTCCGGATCCGCAGTCCGGCCGTAAAGATCCCAGAGTCCGGACAGGCAGTCCTCGGCCGCAAGATCACTTTCCCGGACATGAATACGGATCTCGCTGACGACCTTTTCCTCGTCTCCGGAGACGGCAAACAGGGCGGTTCCGGAGGCATGTCCGCCGAACAGGTCTCCCTCGATCTCGATGCCGTCATCTCCGATGTAGGAATGGTGGATGCCCAGATTCTCCGCCTGCATGCCGCACCAGCCGAAAGAATCGAGTATATTTCCCAGCCGGTATGCTAGTTCCGGAGCGGGGGCTGAGGACGCCGGTATGGAGGCCTGGACAGATCCCGTCAGATCCTCGGGATCTGACGGCAGGTTCGATTCCTGCGGGGGATTCCCGCAGCCGGCAATCAGAATGCCGAGGACAATTGCAGCAGCGATCGGGAGCCACAGTCTGTTTCTGGCTTTACTATGTCTGGTCACAGTTATCCCTCTTTTCTGTTGTTTCGGTGGATGTTCGATCCTTGTTTCAGACTTTATTTTGGAGAAATCAGGACGGTTCTCTGGTGAAAACCTGATCCGGATACCGCGATTGAACTGTGATCGTCCCGTCGCCGAGGACAAAGGTGTACTCCCAGCCGCCGTGATCATCCGGCCCGCCGATTTCTGAGGCTATGGTCTTTTCTGCGTTGTCAAACTCCATCTCATAGGCAACGTCCATCGGGTTTCCGATTTCAGAGAACTTGTGGAAGGTGAGCGAAAGCCCCGTGTCCGAGACGTCGTATATGTCCAGACTCTCTCCGGAGGTGCTGGTCCAGAGGCCAAGCCACGGGGAATCCGCGCTGCCTTCCGGCGCGGCCTGGGCTGGGCCCTCCGTATCCGGGATATGCTCGGAATGGTAGTAAATCGACCAGTATTCTTTTCCGTCCGTCTCCTTGAGCGCCATTTCCGCATAGTACACGTAGGTTCTGGCGTCGATGGGGATGGCGTCGGTGCAGTCATATACGATATAATACTTCTCTCCGTCGTAGCGGACAGACTCGTAGGTGATTTCGTAGCCGGGACCGCCCACGCCGCCGATCTTGTTGCAGAGGAACGGCTTTCCATCCTTCTCGAACTCATAGAAGTCCGGGTCCTCGGCCATGGCCGCGTTCAGCATGGCGACGGTGTCGCTTTCCGGGACGTTGAAGACGTTTTCCAGAATGAAGAGGACCGTGCTCTTGGGCACCGTCAGATATCCGTAGCCGGCCGGATGCCGGCCGAGAGGATCGGATTCGGAATCCCAGGAGGTCTCCGCCTCGTCGGTATACAGGGACAGATTGACATAGGTGGGACTGCCCACGATTCCTTTCGGCAGCCTGGAGTAGATGTTGTCCAGATGCCTGCAGTCGTACTCTCTGGTCCCGCCGTCCGTGTGGTAGGCGAAATCGAAATTCTGCAGGAACTCGGAAAGGGAGGGCGGCAGGGTGTCCGCGCTGACCTCCACGGCCTCTCCCTCATGGGAGTGGAGGTAGATGCCCGTGGGAATCTCGGGAGCGCCCATGGCGCCGGGACCCAGCTGGTATTTCGCGATGCAGAGGATGATCTGATCGTCCTCGATATAGAACTCGAGATCGTCCAGCGTCTGCGCCCGGAATTCTTCCAGCAGGATCGATTCCACCTCCGCGCCGTTGCCGCGGACGAAGTTCAGCGCGATGTCCTCCATCTGCTGGAACGTGATGGCGGAGCCGTTTTCCGGCACGATATCCGACAGATACAACCGATCGCCGGTCTGGAGATCGATGGTGATGCCGGAGCAGCTTCCGTCGCCCACGCCGCCCATATTCCAGTTGTGATGGTATTTCAGGCTGAGAAGACCGTATGCGTTCTGGGAGACTTCGCCCTCCATACCGTTTTCAAAGTTGATCTCGCCCTCGTCGAATCCGCCGGAATATTCGCCGCCGAGCTCGTTGTCCCGCAGGAATTCCTGATAGGCGCTGTGCAGCACTTCGTTGACCCTGCGGCCTGTTTCTGTGTCCTCCGGGACGGAGGCCAGATCATAGTAGCAGTTGACGAAGGCGCCGCTGGATGACTCGTCCCAATGGGAGTGGTTCATCCGGGTCCAGGTGACCGATACGGAAGAGACCTCTTTGGCGGACATGGGGGATTCTTCCGCCGGAGCCGGGAGGATCTCCTCGAGAGCCGGAGAGAGGGGCGGCACAGAGGAACTGTCTTCCACCGCATCGGCAGGCTCCTGGGACGGGAGGACCGGAGCCTCTTCGGCCGCTTCCGGTTCGGACTGCTTCTCATGAGATTCCTGAACGGTCTCCCTTCCGCCGCCAACGTCCTCTGACGCTGCGTTCTGAACGCGGAAAACCGCGAACAGAGCCAGGGGGACCAGGATCAGGATCGCCGCGACGACGATGATGAGCCCCGCGATTTTACCTTTTTTCCGGGCCGGTTTCCGGGGTTCCGGGGTTTGCGGCTCTGCCGGTGCGGTAACCGGGCTTCCACAGTACCCGCAGAACTTCGCCTGGTCCGGGATCTTTTTTCCGCAATTTGGACAATACATGGAATACACCTGCCTTTTTTCGTTCCTGCTCAGATTATACCAAACCGGGAAAACCGGTTCAAGCCGTTTCCGGAAAAGAAGAAAAGAAATGCCGGTCGAACGGACGCCTCAGGACAGAAAACAGCAGGTTCCCTGCGGATCGTGCTTGAAGATTAGATAAAAACCCACTATAATCAACATGTACGCTCAAGGCGGGCGCGGAGTTTCCTCGTCTTACCCGCTGCGTCCAAAGAATGAAAGAATCGGAATGATTGTAATGAGATTATCCAAGAGAATCCTGTGGATCGTCGGCCTTGAGTTCCTTGCCCTTGGCCTGACGGTGGTGCTCCTGCAGGGAGGCTCCTTCCGTCTCAGCTTCCCGGCGGACACGGCGGAGTCCAGTGATGCGTTCCGCGTGACGATCGATCAGGAGCGGGAAGTCGTCAGCCTGACCGATCAGAGCCTTGAAAGCGGGAGGCTCACGCTGACGTTCCGCTCGGCCTCTCCGGGACGGGCATTTGTGGAGGTCACCGGTCCGGAAGGCTTCAGTCAGCTGGAGATGCTCTATGTGCATCCCCTCGGCGTGATCACCGCCGGTGAATACTTCGGTCTCTCCTCCGGAGCATGGATCATCCCCATCCTTGTCTCTGTGTACATCTTTCTGATCCTCCTGTACGTGATCCTGAAGTATCTCAGGGGGATGAAAGACAGCCTCTATCAGTACAGGAACGTCCGTAATCTTGGCTGGATCATCTATTTCGGAGGCCTGCTTCTGGGCCTGATCCGGTATCTTATTTCCGGCGATTCCATCATCGGCACCGTGCGCGCCACGCTGAATTCGGCATCGATTTTCTCCGCCGTGGCCTTCCCGATCGCCTTTGTGGTGTCTGTCCTGGTCACCATCAGCAACTTCCGGCTGATCCGCAGGGAGGGGAGAAACTGGCGAAATCTGCTGGGCCTGTTCCTCGGCATCCTGATCTGCGCAGGCACCGTCGTTCCGCACGCCCTGTCGGAGTTCCTACAGCGGACGACGCTGGTGGACGTGCACAACGAAAGAGGCGCGGCGCTCTATGTGGAGATGGCGGTGACCAATACCGTCCTCGTGACGGTGACCTATCTGGAGTGCATCCTTTTGAGTACCGTCATCCTCAGCGTCATGGCGGCCCGGAAGATCCCCGCGTTCGATAAGGACTATATCCTGATCCTTGGCTGTCAGATCCGGGACGACGGCACCCTGACGCCGCTCCTGAAGGGGAGAACGGACCGAGCGCTGGAGTTTTCCCGGATGCAGGAGGCGGCGGCCGGTTACGCTCCGGTTTTCGTACCCTCCGGCGGAAAAGGGGAAGGCGAGGTGATCCCGGAGGCGGAGGCGATCCGGAACTATCTGCTGGAGGCCGGCGTTCCGCCGGAGCGGATCCTGATGGAGGACCGTTCCGAAAATACTCGGGAAAACCTGGAGAACTCCCTGAAGCTCATCGCGGAGCACTCGGAGAAGCGGGATCCGAAGATCGCCTTTTCCACCACCAACTACCATGTGTTCCGCGCGGGGATCCTCGCGTGGCAGATGGGAATCCGGGCGGAGGGGATCGGCAGCGGGACCAGAAGCTATTTCTGGATCAACGCCTTTGTGCGGGAGTTCATCGCCACGGTCTACGCTGAGCGGCGGAAACACCTGCTGGTGATCGCTGCGATGATCCTGCTGACGCTGCTGATGATCCTGACGGTATATCTGTCCAATACATTGTGAATGTCTGAACCCTCAACCCAATAGCAAGGAGGCTGTCCCATGGAAAAGAAGTACATCGACCTGGCAAAGCTCAGCGAGCAGATCGGCTGCGTATTTGAGGACGTGGAGGTGAAGCCGGGCGTCGTCATCCGTCAGACCCACTGGACGAAGGCGGACTATCAGACTGCGAAGGCGGCGATCCGGGAACAGATCAGCGCCGATCCGGACGCGTCCTTCGCCATATACGGCAGTCCGGATCCCTGGAATACGGTGGCTCTGGTGAAGGAACTGGGAGTCCGTTACGTCTATCCCTGGCTGGAGCATCCGGAGAAAATCGAGCTGGATCTCAGTCCGCTGCCTGTGGGACTGCCGGAGGACAACTACGACGTGAGATTTGAGATCCGGGAGGAGGGGGAGCGTATCTTCCTCAATATGACCTCGGACAACCCGGATCTTCCCCGGGGAGAGGGAACGCCCCACACCTTCCGTCTGGAAAACGTGATGAAGGTCCATGTGCCGGAGATCCCTGCCGGGAAGGACGTCTATCTCCACGCATGGGGCATGTACAGCGTCATGTGCGCCGTGGCCGCGACTCTGGCGGAAAGCGCCCGCAGCGTCTTCCTCGCCAGCCACGCAACGGACTATTTCTGCTGCGCCACCCGTACGCCGGAGCATGAGATCGGGGACAGCGCAAAGCGCACCTGGGAGAACACGCTGCCCCACTGCTGACGGGAGGAAAGGGAAATGACAGAGGTCTATCTGATCCGGCATTCCATCAAAATGCGGGTGCCGGTCACCGGGAAAACCAGAGAATTCGACCTGATGCAGCCGCTCTCCGTGGAAGGAGAGGCCAGGGCGAAAAAGCTGCTGGAGTTCCCGGAACTCCGGGGCGCGGACTTTGCCGTGGTCTCGAATATGTCCCGCTCCCTGGCCACGCTCCGGTATCTCATCGAGGCCGACGGCGTTCCCTTTGCCATCGACGAGCGGCTTCGGGAGATGCCCGGCTGGAAACGGCTGGAGATCGTTCCCGGGGAGCCCTTTGTGCCGCCGAAATGGCCGGATCCTGAGGAGCACATCGACGGCGGGGAGTCCATCCTGGAATGCCGCGCCCGGATGCACGAGGCCATCTGCGAGGCGGTGCGGGAGCATCCGGGGCAGAAGATCCTGATTGGCTCCCACGGCAGATCCCTCGGGGCCTATTTCAGCGGTTTCCTGGCGGAGTTCGGCGACGACTTCGTGCCGAATATGAACCAGCCGGACGTATTCCACCTGACCTTTGACGGAGAAAAGATCGCCGGTTATGAGCGATTGGAGATGCCCTTTCCGCTGCCCCGATGCGGCCCCGCTGAAGGGGCGATTCCTCCCGGTGCGGCTGCGGAAAAAAGTGGACAATCGAAGGAAACGGGATTATAATAAGCGAAAACACAAGAAAAAGACTATAGGAGGTGCTGCGTATGTATCGGGAAGAGTTCGTACACTACAGCGGACAGCTTGACCGGGAAATGCATATGATGATCTACGGCCATGACGGCCTGCCGCTCCTCGGGTTTCCCACCCAGGACTCCATGTGCCGGAATTACGAGGACTTTGGCATGATCGATCAGCTGCGGGATTTTCTCGAGGATGGGAAGATCCGGCTCTTCGTGCCCGACACGGTGGACCGGGAGAGCTGGTCGGCCAGGGGTTGGGACAACTCCTTCCGGGCCTCCCGGCAGGAGCAGTATTTCCACTATATTACCGAGGAGGCGCTGCCCCTGATCCTGGAGCGGACCGGCGGCCGCCTGCCCATGACCACCGGCTTCAGCATGGGAGCCAACCACGCGCTGATCACCTTCCTGAGGCGGCCGGATCTCTTCTCCGGCGTGCTGGGACTCTCCGGCGTCTACGACACCGACGTGTTCTTTGACGGATGGATGGATGAGACGCTCTATATGAGCTCTCCGGAGCGCTTCCTGCCCAACATGTCCCCGGATCATCCCTACGTGGAGCTCTACAACCAGAAGCCCATCATCCTCTGCGTGGGGCAGGGCGCCTGGGAGGAGGACGGGGTCCGGTCTCTCCGGTTCCTGCAGCAGGTGTTTGACGAGAAGGGGATCCACGCCTGGTGCGACTTCTGGGGTTACGACGTCAACCATGACTGGCCCTGGTGGTATAAGCAGATGCGCTATTTCCTGCCCATTATCCTGGGCGAACGCTGAGATCGGAGGTGCCTCGTGAACTTTATCTTTGTCTCTCCAAACTTTCCGCGTACCTACTGGAACTTCTGCGACCGGCTCAAATCCTGCGGCGCCAATGTTCTCGGCATCGGCGACGCACCCTATGACGGCCTGGAGCCGGAGCTCCAGGGCGCGCTCACCGAGTATTACAAGGTGGACTCGCTGGAGGACTACGATCAGGTCTACCGCGCCGCGGCCTACTTCGCCTGGCGCTACGGTAAGATCGACTGGATCGAGTCCCTGAACGAATACTGGCTGGAGACGGACGCCCGCCTCCGCACGGACTTCCACGTGACCACCGGCATCCAGAGCGACCGGATCGACTTCATCAAGGAGAAATCCCGGATGAAGGAGCTCTACCGTCAGGGCGGCATCCCCACGGCGAGGCAGTCCCATGTTACCACCCTGGAAGAGGCCCGCGGCTTTATCGCCCAGGTGGGCTATCCCGTGATCGTCAAGCCGGACATCGGCGTCGGTGCGGCCCATACCTGGAAGCTCAAAAACGACGCCGATCTGGAGGCCTTCTTTGCCGACCTCCCCGACGTGCCCTACGTGATGGAGGAGTTCGTTGTGGGCGACCTGATCTCCTACGAGGCGATCACCGACGCCGACTGCGAGCCACTCTTTGAGAATATGACGGTCTGGCCCACGCCCATCATGAATATCGTCAACGACGATCTGGATCTGCAGTACTACACCTGCCCGGATCTTCCCCAGAAGCTCCGGAAGATCGGACGGAGGACGGCAAAGGCCTTCGGCGTGGACCGCCGGTTCGTCCATCTGGAGTTCTTCCGGCTCACGGAGGACCGTCCGGGTCTCGGGAAAAAGGGAGACTATGTGGGCCTGGAGGTGAATATGCGGCCGCCAGGAGGCTACACCCCCGACATGATCAACTTCGCCCATTCGGCAGACGTCTATCAGATCTATGCCGAGATGGTGGCCTTCAATGAGCGCCGCTCCCCGGAATGGGCGGAGAAATACTTTTGCGTCTACGCCGGGCGGAAAGAGGGACATACCTACCGCCACACCCATGAGGAGATCATGGAGCGCTACGCAGACCGTATCGTCATGCAGGAGGAGATGCCTCCGGTGAACTGGCCGCAGATGGGCAGGTTCATGTATACCGCCAGACTGCGGACGCAGGGCGAAGTCGAGGCGTTTATCAGCTTTGTGCAGTCCTGAACGGGAAGCCGCTTCGGCGGCAACGGAACACGATCAATCAGATAACAGACAAGGCCCGCAGGATTCCCTGATCCTGCGGGCCTGCGTTTTCGATGTTTTTCTGGCTTCGGGAAGGTATCTGTGATAAACTGAAAAAGAATGTGATGAGAGCTGCGAGGTAAAGTATATGAACCAATCCGAAAATAACCTGACTCAGGGAAGCGTATTTCAGAAGCTGTGGAGGTTTACGCTTCCCTTTATCGGCGCGAACCTGCTCCAGACCCTCTACGGCATGGTGGACCTGTATATCGTCGGACGGTTTGCCACCACGGCGGACGTGTCGGCAGTGTCGGTGTCCGGAACGGTGATCGCCACCTTCCTGATGCTGCTGATCGGCCTGTCCGTGGGCGCCACTGTGGTGGTGGGCCAGAAGTTCGGGGCGGGGGACCGGAGTTCCCTTTCCTCTGTCGCCGCGTCCGCCTTCACGCTGTCGCTGATCGCCGGCGCGGGCCTGATGGTGATCGTGGGGGTGCTGGCGGTGCCGGTCCTCCGGTGGATTCATACGCCGGCGGAGGCCATGGGCGGCGCGATCGCCTATATGGTGATCTGCAGCGTGGGATATGTGTTCCAGGCCGTCTACAATATGCTCTCCGGGATCCTCCGTGGGGTGGGAGACTCCAGATCGCCGATGCTCTTCGTGGGCGTTTCCACTGTAGTCAATATCATCGGCGATGTGATCCTGATCGGCGTGTTCGGCATGGGCGCCGCCGGGGCAGCCATCGCCACGGTCCTCGCGCAGCTGCTGTGCATGATCTACGGGATCGTGCACGTGAAAAGACGGGGCTTTCCCTTTGATTTCAGACTCAAAAGCTGCCGCCTTGACCGGGATGACGCCGGACAGCTGCTCCGGGTGGGCATTCCCGTTGCGCTGCAGGAAGTGCTGGTCATGTTCTCCTTTATCATCCTGGAGGGGATCATCAACAGCTTCGGTCTGAGCGCCTCCGCCGCGGCGGGGATCCTGGACAAGATCTTCCTGTTCGCCACGATCCCGACCAACGCCTTCAACGCCGCCATCTCCGCCATGGTGGCCCAGAATATCGGCGCCAAAGAGCAGAAGCGGGCGGTCCGGTGCCTCTGGTACGGGTCCCTGCTCAGTGAGCTGTTTGCCATCGTGTTCTTCCTGCTGGGTCTCCTGATTCCGGAGAAGCTGGTGGGGATCTTCACAACGGACGGGGACGTGATCGCCCAAGGGGCCGCCTACTACGCCGGGTACAAATATGAGTATCTGCTGTGCTCGCTGGCCTTCTGCGTCAACGGCTTTATCAACGGCACCGGGCACACCAGACTGACCCTCATCAACAACGTGATCTCCACCTATGCGGTCCGGATCCCTGCCTGCCTGATCGCGGGAAGCGTCCTGCACGCGGGACTCTCCGGGATCGGATATGCGCTGCCTCTGGCCTCGCTGGTCCAGGTCGTCGTAGGGTATGTCTTTTTCCTCTCCGGCCGGTGGAAGCGAGCGTCCGGCGCCTGACTCAAGTGAACGAAACGGCTTCCGAAGTTCCCCGATGGGAACTCCGGAAGCCGCGTTTTTTGCAGTGTCTATTTCAGGAAAAACTCCACGAGCTTACCGCCGAAGGCCGTGTAGGGCCGGTAGCGCATCCCCACGTCGATCCAGGTCTTTTTGTCCACGATGGACTTGTAGTGGGAGAAGGCGTCGAACCCGTTCTTGCCGTGGTACTGGCCCATGCCGCTCTCGCCCATGCCGCCGAAGCCCATGGAGGAGGTGGCGAGGTGGATGATGGTGTCGTTGATGCAGCCGCCGCCGAAAGCGCATTCGGTGGTGATCTTTTTCGCGGTCCTGCGGTCCCCGGTAAAGACGTAAAGCGCCAGAGGCCGCTGGCGGCTGTTGATGATTTCGATGGCCTCCTCCGCCCGGTCGATGGCGATCACAGGAAGGACAGGTCCGAAGATCTCCTCCTGCATCACCGCGTCGTCAAAGGTCACGTTGTCGAGGACCGTAGGCGAGATCTGGAGCGTGTCGGGGTTCCCTTCGCCGCCGCAGACGGTCTTTTCCGGATCGATGAGGCCCATGACCCGGTCGTAGTGCTTGCGGTTGACCATCCGGCTGTATTCGGGGTTCTCAAAGGGGCTGTCGCCGATCTGCTTTTTGATCTCCGCCGCGATGCACCGGATCAGCTCGTCCTTGACGGCCTTTTCGCAGAGGACGTAATCCGGCGCCACGCAGGTCTGACCGGAGTTGAGATACTTTCCGAAGACCAGCCGCCGAGCTGTCAGAGGCAGGTTGGCGGTGGCGTCCACCACCACCGGACTCTTGCCGCCCAGCTCCAGGGTCACGGGCGTCAGGTGCTCCGCCGCCCGGCGCAGCACCTCCCGGCCCACGGCCTGGGAGCCAGTGAAGAAGATGTAGTCGAACTTTTCCGACAGCAGACTCTGGTTCTCCTGCCTGCCGCCGGTGACCACGGCGCACAGCTCCTCCGGCAGGGCCTCCGCCAGCATCTCCGCGATGACTTTGGAGGTCTCGGGAGAGTAGGCCGAGGGCTTGAGGATCACCGTGTTTCCCGCGGCGATGGCGTCGATGGCAGGCTCGATGGAAAGCAGGTAGGGGTAGTTCCAGGGGCTCATGATCAGCGTGACGCCGTAGGGCATGGGCCGGATAAAGCTGCGGGCGGCGAAGTTGGTCAGGGGCGTGGGCACCCGCTTGTCTCTTGCCCACTTTTTGAGATGCTTCTCCACATAGCTCAGTTCGCTGAGGGCCAGGCCGGTCTCGCACATGAAGCCCTCCTGGGCGCATTTCTTAAGGTCCGCCATCAGGGCGTCCTGCACCCTGGGCCGGTATTTCTGCATGGCGGCACGAAGATGTCCGAGGGCCTCTAGCCGGGCCTCCACAGGCAGGGTGGCGCCGGTGCGGAACCAGGCGCGCTGCTTGTCTACAAGTCTGCGGATCTCTTCCTGTGTCATACTGATTTCTCCTTCCCGGCGGCGTCCGAATCCTCCGCCACCATCACATAAAACTGCTCCAGGGAGCGCCGGTCCATGAGCTTCGGCACCGGATAGAGGGGGTTGCCCTCATGGTCGGCGTATTTGCTCAGCTGATAGATGTCCTCCCGGCGGATCCCCGAAAGCCTTGTGGGGATGCCCATATTCCGGTTCATGGTCTCGATCTTCCGGATGAAGAGCTCCGCGGCCGCGCTGTCCGGCACAGAGTCGTCGCACAGACCGCCGGCCACAGCCAGTGCCTTGAGCTTTTTGTATACGGACTTTCCGTAGGCCCGAAGGACGTAGGGGAGAAGCACCGCGTTGGCAAGGCCGTGGGGCGTGTTGTACATGCCGCCGAGGGAGTGGGCCACCGCGTGGCAGTATCCCACATAGCTGCGGGTGAAGCTGGCGCCGGCCAGATAGGCCGCCCGGAGCATATTCCGCCGGGCCTCCAGATCGCCGCCGTTTTCGTAGGCCCGCTCCAGATTGGCGAAGATGAGCTGCATGGCCTCAATGGACCATGCCCTGGTCTGGGCGGTGGTGGAACGGCCGATGTAGGCCTCCACGGCGTGGGTCAGGGCGTCGATGCCGGTGGTGGCGGTGATGGATTTGGGCAGACCGACGGTGGTCTGGGGATCCAGGACCGCGTATTTGGGGATGAGATTGAAGTCGTTCATGGGAACCTTGTGCCGGGTGGCGTCGTCGGTGATGACCGCGGCCAAAGTGGTCTCGCTGCCGGTCCCGGCAGTGGTGGGAACGGCGAAGATGGGAGGCAGCTTGTGGAGGATCCGCAGGTTGCCGCTCATGGATTTGAGGCTCCGTTTGGGGCAGCCGGCCCGGGCGGCGGTGGCCTTGGCGCAGTCCATGGCGGAGCCGCCGCCGAACCCGATGACAGCCCCGCAATTGTGGCTCTGATAGAGGACAAGCGCCGCCTCGATCATGGAAAAGGTGGGGTTGGGAAGCGCGCCGTCGTAGACGGGGCAGCCGATGCCCGCATCCTCCATAGCTTTTTCCAGGGAAGCCGTCAGGCCAAGATCCCGGATGGACTTGTCCGTGACCAACAGCGCCGAGGAGACGCCGATCTCTTTGAGCTTTTTCGGGATGTCCAGAACGGAGCCCAGCTCCTCGGGCATCGTGTAGGGAAGGATCGGCAGCGCGGCCCGAAAGGCGCCCTGATAGATCCGGCAGTAGGCAGCTTTTGCAATGTTCAAGGGAATCATCTTCCTTCTTTGGATAATGTAATTATATTACTGATGTAATCTAATAATAAAAACTACTACATTTTCCCCGAAAAATCAAGCCTGAGTTCGGGAAAGAGCAGCGGCACGGCCGGAACCGCCGTCTAAATGTTCTCATTTGGAAAGATTCGATCCTGAAATCGAATTGAACAGAATCGCCTGCGGCCTTACAATAGAGTAAATACGTGCGGCTCAAGACAGGAGGAATGCACCATGCTGCTCAACGTTGCAAAACCGAAGCTGAGCCCGGAGGAGCGGGCTCTGTCCATTTCCAGATTCTATGATCTTCCGTTCCACGCGCTGGACCCGGTGCGGATGCAGATCCTGGACGCTGGACCCATCGACCCGGCGAAGATCACGCCCTATGATCATCTGACGGATCTTTTGCGGCTGGAGGGATATGCGCCCGGCTCCGATTACGGCTATTGCATGCTGGAAAACGGCGCGGGGTTCGTGGCCACCTACAATGTGTTCCACAATGCCACCATGGAGATGCTCAAGTGGTGGTTCCCGTGGATGAATACCCATGCCGCCAACCAGCCGGCGGGCAAGGGCAATATCAAGTACAAGGTCTGGTGTCCATACGGCCACTTCGACCACGGAATCGCGCCGGACGGCGACGGAGTGGTCGGTCCCAGAGCCGCGGAAGCGCTGGATCTTTGCCGGGAGGGAGACCCGGTGGACAATATCTATATGCATGATCTCGATCCGCTGGATTTCGGCCTGACCCCGGAGCGCAAGGCGGAGCTGGACGCGGCGGGCGTCATCTACGGCATCTCCTATGAGACCTTTGACTATCCGGGCATGCACCTGTGCATGAGCATGATGCGCCCCTGTCCCACCGGCGGCATCGAGGCCTTTGGCCGGGAGTGGATGGGGTACGGGGTCAGGGACGGCAAGCTCGTCCGGGAACCCAGGACTCCGGTGGATGAAGCCTTCCTCAAGAAGGTGGTGATCCACTGCTCCTGCGAGATGCAGCATCTGGATCAGATCCTGCCCGCCCTGTACGCCGAATACAAAGACACACCTGCCGACGCGCCGCTGTAAGCGGAGAAAGGAGACAAAATGGATATCAAGCTGCCTGAAAACTGCCCCCAGTGCCACAATCAATGTCCTGCTGACGCCCTGAAATGCGGCCGGGGAAGCAGCTATTTTGAAGCGCTGAAGAATGGAGAGACGCCTGACGCCGGGCCGGAACGCCGGAAGAAATTCGAGAGCGATCAACCGCTGGTGCGCCTGCTGGTGGCATGCGGCAGAGTGGCCGAGCACAGAAGCGAAAAGATGCGGGAGCACGGAGCCGATGAGGCGAAGATGTTCCAGTGTCTGACCGGCGACGAGCAGGCTGCGCTCCAGCAGATCCTGGAGAAACTGGAGCAGACCTGGCGGGAAGATCACGCAAAACACCACGGAGACCATGGTCACCGGGAAAAGCATCACGAACACTAGGAGGTCGCTATGAACTACAAAGGCAAACCCATGGTGGGCCGCTATGAACAGGTGGAACTGTTCTCCAAAGCGGAGTACCGGCGCCGTCTGGACGGCATCCGCCGGGTCATGAAGGAGCAGGAGGTGGAATGCGCCCTGTTCCTGGAGCCCGGGGAGGAGACCTACGACCACTGGCTCACAGGCCGGCGGTATCTGGATCTGATCATCGTACCGGAAACCGGAGAGGCCACCGGCGTCTGCCTGGGGGAACTGAACGAGGCGCTGTGCGACGATCCGGACGAGACGGATTTCGGCCGGTACATCCTCCAGAAGAAGCCGGATCCGCTCTGCGAAGGCGTGAAGATCATCGGCCATGCCTCCGACCGGTATCTGGCCGGGATCATCGCCTCCGGAAATCCCAGGCGCATCGGCCTGGTGCTTCCGGTGAATATGAACGCATTTCTCTACGACGAGATCGTGAAGGCGCTGCCTGGCGTGGAGTTTGCGGATATCTCGATCCCGGTGGCGATCTTCCGCTCCGTAAAGTCCGGGGAGGAGATGTACGCGGTGCGGCAGTCCCGGAATATCCAGATGAAGGTCATGGAAGCGCTGCCCCAGATCCTGCGCCTCGGCCGGACCATCGGAGAGATGCAGTGGGAGATCAGCAATCTCCTTACGGAGCTGGGGACCACAGGCGTCCGAAACGGCAATATTCACTACAACGGTCCCATGGACGCGCCGCTGGACGGCCCGATGAACGCCTTCGGGGATCACAAGCTCCAGATCGGCGACCGGATCTCGGCACTGTTTGAAGTTCCCGGCCCCGGACATCAGGTCATTGCCTTTGAGCGGCACTATTCCATCGGCGAACCCTCCAAAGGGTACCGGGAGAGTGTGGAGAACGCCATCAGGGTCCATGAGTTCGCGGTTTCTCAGATGAAGCCGAACGGGATCTCGCTGGCCCAGATCGCCGTGAAGACCCGGAAATACGCCAACACGCTGGGCCTGGAGTTGCGGGAAAGCCTGGGCTGGAACTGGATGCACGGCATGGGAGCCTTCTTCTACGATCAGTATTCTCTGGAGGACTATACGGAAGACCTGCCCCTGCAGGAGGGGATCATGCTCCACTGCCACCCGCTGATCTACCGGAACTTCCCGGAACTCGGGCCCAACGTGCGGGAAGGGATCCATCTGGTGAATACCTACCGGATCGGGCCCGACGGGGCAGAAGACCTGGTGGGGATGCCCAAGGACCTGATCGTCCTGTACGCGTAAGGAGGTGCGGAAATGGAAGCCATTCAAAAGAACCGGATCGGACGCGTATTGGAACTGATGCGGGAGAAAAATGTGGATGCCGTGCTGGTGTCGGCCTGTTATCTGGGCAACCTGGACGCATGGCTGCTGGGCAAGGAGGGCATGCCGCTGCATCTGCCCTATAACCGCAATAATCTGTGCTTTGTGGATCGGGACGGCGCCGTCACGGAATACTGCGCCCGGGAGCCGCACCCTACCGACTGGGGCAAGTTCCCGCTGATCACGGAGGCAGAGCTGGGCCTGGGAGGCAGACGGCTGGGTCTGGTCAATCCCACGTATCTCAAGAAAGTGGTGCGGGATGACCTGCAGGCGAAATACGATCTGGAGTTTGTGGATATCAGCGACGAATTCCATCTGCTGAAGACGAAAAAGACGCCCGAAGAGATTGAGGGCGTGGAGCGGGCCGCTGCGCTGTTTGACCGGGTGTTCACCGCGATCCCGCTGCTTCTGACCGGGGAGCGCACGGAGCGGGAGATCGCCGTGGCCCTCAGGAACCGGCTCCGGGAGATGAACGCGGAATGCGAGGACCTCCAGACCAGTTCCATGCTGACCATGACCTCGAGCCGGGACGGAGAGCGTGCCGCATCGGAACCCATCGAGTGGCCGGGCCGGCGGGTCACCTATGGGGACCGGATCAACATCCAGGTCAACGGTTTTATGCCCGGAGGCTTTGCCGCGGCGCTGGGGAGGACCTATGTGCTCGGGGAGCCGTCTGAGGAGACGGCAGGGTATTGGAACCTGGCGGTCCAGGCGCAGAGCCTGATCGCGGAAAAGGCGAAACCCGGAGCCACCGTGGCGCAGCTTATGACGGCGTTCCGGACCGAAATCCTGGAACCGGCCGGGCTTGTCCCGGACACCGGAAACCAGATCTACGGAATTGGTACGGGCGTCTTTGAGGCGCCGCGGAACGTGGACAGCACCCGCGACCTCCCGCTGGAGGAGGGAATGACGCTGGTCATCGCGCCGAAGATCGTTCCGGAAGGGAAGGATCCCTACTGCTGCTGCGATGTGTTCGTGGTGACGGCAGATGGCGCCAGGCGCCTGAGCAGGACCGGCCGGGGCCTGTGCGTGCTGGACTGAGACAGACAAATTGGGGGCCTCCGCTTTCGCGGAGGCCCTTTTCGTATGCCGTATGATCAGTAGCCCAGCTTTTCGGCCAGATGGAGCGGCGTTTCCACCACGACTTTTTCCGCCTGGCCTCTTGCCAGCTGCGTGACCAGGGCCGAACGGACCCGGCGGTCAAAGCCGGCCTCTTCCGACATATAGCCGATATAGCCGTTGGTCTGGGTCAGGCAGATGACGTTGCGGAACTTCTCCCGCAGGACGGTCTGAACCATCTCGCCCAGAGCATAGGTCTCCTCCCCGGAGACGGTAGCCAGGGCCGTATCCCCGATGACGATGAGACCCGCATGCACGGTGACGGGAGATCCGTTGGGCTGGTTGATGTCCACGTCCTTCATCATCTCACCCTCGGCGATAACATGGTTGGGGTCCATGGGACCGGGACCTTTTCCGCCGGGCCCGCCGGGCCCTTTGGGACCGTGGCCGGGTCCGCGGGTCATCTTGCCGGGAACGACGCAGACGGTCTGGACGCAGGCGAGCGTTCCCTCTGCATCTCCGGGGGCCATTACCTGTTCGGAGACACGCAGGATCTCTTCGGCCAGATCTCTTGCCTGCATATCGCACAGGGCGTATCCCTGAGCGCCCACGTTGTAGCGGTACAGGGTGCCGTCCGCCCGGAACGCGTAGCGCTGAGCCCGGTATTTGGCGTCCTGGTTTCCTGCCGCGCCGCTGGTCCACAGGGCGACCACACTGTCGTCAAAGCGCTCCTCGATATACCGGGAGGTGTAGCCGGGAAGGTCGGCGGTGATCTCCAGCTTGTAGTCCTCGCATTCCATCATCTCCGCCATGACGCTGCCGTGAACGGCGTAGTTCACGAAAAAGGCGATGGGCTTGTCCTGAAGGTCGGAGAAACGGAATACCCGTACGGTCTTGTCGGAGGGACCCTGCGGATTCCGGCCGATCATGTAATAGCCGTTGTACTTGAATTCCCGGTTGATGTTGACGTCGCACCAGCCCTCGCCGTAAGAAACCTTGCCGGGCTGAACCGTGGATTTGGCTGTCTCGATGGCCTTTGCCATGGCTTCCCAGACCAGTTTCTCCGCCTTGGCGGTGTCCGCGTCTCCCTCGGGGTTGTCGTCCTTGTCGTTGCGGACGTGGATGGATTCGTGGTTGTGGGTGTGGCTGACGAAGATGCTGTCCTCCGGAATGTCGATGACCGTTTTGATCTTCTCCTTCCACTCCTCGATGTGGCCGAAGGAATCCAGATCCACACCAATCAGCAGGACCTCCGCGCTGTCGTTTTTCAGAAGGATCGCCCGGACGTACAGGTCGTCATGGATCCCTGTGAAGGACATGCCCCGGCCGAAGCCAAAGGGGAACATATCCCCGGTGATGACGATCTTTGCCTTGCCGGCGCCGATTTGATACTGAGACTTCATAGGGACCTCCTTACAGCTGCCGCAGGTCCGGAGCGGTTTTGCTGAGCCGCTCGGCGCCGTTTTCCGTGACTACAAATACATCCAGACAGGACAGGGCGTCCGCTCCGCTGCGCCGGACCTCGGGTCCGATGGCCAGGACCATGCCGGCCTTCAGGGGAGCGTCTGCGGTGGCGTCTACATTGCGGGGTGCTTCGTAGGCGGAGGTGCCAACACCGTGGATCCACGCGGAATTCAGCGGCTGATACCCCTGCTGCGCGAGACAGGCGTTTACAGTGCTGTGGATCTCCCGGAGGGTGGCGCCGGGCTTTGCCATGGAGGCGGCCATCTCCTGCGCAAAGACGGCAGTTTCCCAATCCTTTCCGGTTTGCGCAGAGACAGGTCCCAGTACGAAGCTGCGGCCCAAAGCGGCGGCGCATCCGTTGCTGAAATAGCCCCGGACGCTGACGTTGACCCGGTCGCCTGTCTGGAGCCGGCGGCCCGGCCAGGGAAGCGGCTCCTGCGCGGAGGGGCCGCCGTCCGGAGCCGAGGTGAGCTGCACCATGGTGTGGAAGCCCGGGGTCTCGCTCTCGGCGCCCTGCCACATCATTCTCTGGCGGATCTCGTTGACCGCCTCCTTCTCCAGCCGCTCGGGCCGAAGGAGTAGCGGCATGGCGGTAAACAGCCGGTCGTATTCCGCGGCGGCAGTCCTGAGCGCTTCGATCTCCGCAGGGGATTTGACGGCCTTGCACTGATAGAAAGCCCCGGTCACGTCCACGAAACGGAACGCGGGGTATGCTTTTGCCAGATGATCCCGGACGTTCTTTTTCAGATATGCGGGATTGACGATCCCCACCGGGGCGCCGTCAAAGACCGCGCTGAGATCCGTATCCTCAAAGTGGGGAAACTGGGCCCGGTCCGTGGGGTGGGTGGTGGTCTGGCAGAGCTTTGTGATCGCTCCGTCTACGCCGAAGATATAGGCGCTGTTGCGGTTGAAGGGCGCCGGGGTGGGCAGGCCCTCCTGACCAAGCAGCCACAGGTCCAGATTCTCCAGTCCCGGCTGCAGGATCACAACATGCCGGAGACCCTGTTCCGCAAGCAGGCCGGAGAGGGCGCTATGCCGGTCACTTCTGATCTGCTCATTATATTTCTCAAACATGGTACCTCTCCTTTCTTCAGTGCAGGACCACTAGGTCCAGGGGCACGCCCACCAGATCCTGGGCGCCCTCGTCGGTGATCAGATAGGTGTTGAGGATCATCTGATCCTCCCGGATGTTGGGATCGATCTCCGGATAGGAGCGATAGGTCACGGGATGGCAGTGCAGGAGGATATTGCTCCGGAGCGGGGTATCCTCGGAGTAGTCCTCCAGAGAGTACTGCTCATAGTAGTAGGCTCCCATGGAGTGCATCCAGTTCCAGCCCACCCGCTCCATCAGGGTGTAGCCCAGCTTGTTGCAGTATTTCCGGGTCTTCACCGCGATCTGGGCCAGGGTCAGGGAATCGGGCTTCATCAGGGACACCGCATAGGAATGGGTCTTGATGGCGATCTCCACGCTCCTGGCGTAGGCCGGAGAGGGTTCGCCCATGACAAAGTGCCGGCCGAAGGCGTAGTGCTGGTGCCCGGGTCCGTTGGCCTCGAACATGCAGAACATCCGGTCGCCGTACTGGATCGTCGCGTTGGGGTCCTTGCCGCCCATGCCAACGGCGGGGGTGTCCATGTTGCCCTTGTTCTGCATACCGCCGTGACAGCAGCCGGAGGAGCCGAGCTCGCTGAGATAGTAGTTGATCTCCTTGTTGACCTGTGCCACGGTACCGCCGGGACGGATCATCTGGGGAAGCGCCTCGAAGATCTTCCGCTGAACGTAGGCGGACTGGCGGATGGCGTAAATCTCCTCGTCGGATTTGACCGCCTTGAAGAGGGCCACATCCAGGGTGATGTCCGCGAACTCCACGCCCTGGAGCTTTGCCGTGATTGCGTCGTACAGCCCGGCGTTCATGTGGTCCGGAAGGACCAGACCGATGCGGGCGGGCTTCCCGGAGGCGATCAGATCTGCGATCTTCCCGTCCGGCAGCCGGTTCAGGAAGGTCATCTCCTCACAGGGCTTTTGATAGGGCTCCCGCTGGAGAATATAGCGTCCGTAATCTGCGGTTTTCGCGTCTGCGCAGCCGCTCTCGTCCAGTTCGCTGTAAAGAATGCCGAAGCACTCTCCCTGTGCCGGAACGATCACGTAGTCCAGGAAGCGCCGGCCGGTGAGCCAGTGGTCGTAGGTCTCTTCTGCAGGCTCCAGGAACAGCGCTGTGTCCACATTTTTCTGTTTCATGATTTCCCGCACGCCGGCGATGCGGCGCCGGTATTCCGCCGGAGAGAACAGTTCTACCTGCTCGTAGCGGGCTACCATGTCTTTTCCGTAGTAATCCATGCCCATTTCCTCACTTTCCAAGTCATTCTGATTGTATTATACGGGCCCTTGGCAGCGGGTTCAATTCAAAACGAGACGGGAAAGTTGCCGAAACGGAATAATCCGGCGCGTCCGTACTGGACGCGCCGGATGGTGTCTGCTATGCCATTTCCTGCTGGAAATACTCCAGGAACTGTTTCGCGGATTTCGTCAGCGAGGTTTTCTCGTGATAGATGAGATTGATCTTTGTCTCGATCGCCGGTTCGATGTCCACCAGCGCCACGTCAAAGTCGTCCTTGAACCGGGAGATGGGCCGGCGGGTCAGCAAGGCCACGCCGTTTCCCTGGGCCACCATGCCCAGGATGTTGTAGGCCCGGGAGCCGGTGTAGACGACGGCGGGTTCAAAGCCGGCCTTCTCGCACTCTGCCATACAGACGTCATACATGAAGGAAGCGTCCTTGAGCAGCAGGAATTTCTCATCCGCCAGCTGGAGTAGAGAAATCGACCGCTCCTTCGCCAGCTTGTGGCTGCCGGGCAGAATGGCGCAGACCCGGTCTGAGGTATAGGGGACCCGCTTGAGCATATCGTTTTTCTTGGGGGAGATGTCCCGGACGAAGGCGAAGTCCAGATCGCCGTCGCTGACCTTGGCCTTGGCCAGTGTGGAGTCCATCTCCTCCACCCGAAGGACGATGTCGGGGCAGGACGCCTGGAACCCGGAGAGCAGGCCGGTGATGTCGTACTGCTGCATGGCCGGAATGGAGCCGATATACAGGATCTCGGTGTTCTCCCGCTGATGCTTTTTCTGGATGGACATATATTCCTTCTGGAGCAGGGAGATCTGCTCCGCGTAGGGGAGAAACAGCTGGCCGTATTCACTGAGGATGACCTTGCGCTTGGTCTGCCTCTCCAGCAGCGGCACGCCGAGCTCCATCTCCAGCGCCTTGATGTGTTTGGAAATAGAGGACTGGGAGATATAGAGCCGGTCTGCGGCTTCGGAGAATTTCCCTGTTTCCACCAGCGTGACAAACTCTGAAATGTAGCGGATATCCATATACAGCACCTCCTTCGGGTCTTTCCTCTATTATACGATGTTCCGCGCTGCGCCGCAAGGAATTCTTGCAAAGTTCTTTCCAAATGGGAATAATCACAGGGTGAAAATGAATTGAACCCTACAGGGGAACTCAGTAAGATGGAATCAGATATCGCGGCGTATGCCGCAATACTTTTCAAAACAAGGAGGTACACGAAATGAAACGCACATTTGCGCTGCTGCTGGCGCTGGTAATGCTGGCGGCGCTGTTTGCGGGCTGCGGAAGCAGCGGAGAGACGCCTGCGGCTTCCGCTTCCGAAAACGCTGCGGCGGAAGATGCCGCTCCCGTCGGGGCCACTGCCCCCGGGGAGGACGCCGCTGCCGTCGGAGAGGACGGATCCAGCGAGGACGCCGCTCCCGCGGAAGGCCTGCATACGGAAATCGTAGAGGTCGTGGAGGCGGAGCCGCTGGAGGGCGAGATCTCCACCCGGACGGATCCGGAATATGCCGAGCTTTATGAGGCGTGGTATGAGGCCGCCAAGGACTCCATCGCACAGATGCCCGGCATGGAGCGGACCTTTGACGACAACGGCACAGAGATCTCCATTCGGGGGATCCCCTATGACTATCCCGTGGAGGGCAATCCCACAGTCTCCATCTGGGCGGTCATCACAGGCAACCACAACGGCGTGATCAACGACTACAGCGACTACCGCTCCTACGCCCATGCCCAGGAGGCCTCCGGCGTAACGGTGGACTGGACTTCTGTATCCGGCATGGCGGCCGAGGAACAGCTGAATCTGATGCTGGCCAGCGGCGACCTGACGGATCTGATCGCCGGGATCGGCATGTCCTACCGGGGCACCGTGACCGACCTCTATGATCAGGGCCTGATCGAGGATATCACCGACGTGGTGGACGAGTACTGCCCCAACTACAGTGCGTGGGTGGACTCCGATCCCAAATACCAGAAGTTCTTCCGGGATGACGAAGGTCACTCCTTCGGATGGTACGACTTCTACAACGCCATGACCCCCGAGGGATGGTTTGTCCGTACCGACAAGCTGGAGAAGTGGGGCGTCGATATGCCCCAGACCATCGAGGAATATGAGGACTGTTTCGCCCGCATGGTGGACGAGGGCTCCCGGGCCTGCGTCCAGGCCAACAGCGGCACCTTCTACACCGTTCTGGCCAGTTCCTTCGACATTGCGACCCTGGACGGCGCGGCCCTCTATGTCAATGACGGCAAGGTGGATTCCTCCTGGTACTCCGACAATGCCAAGGAATATGTCAAGACCATGAAGGAATGGCACGACAAAGGCTATATCTACGGGGACATTCTGGCCGTGACCCAGGACCGGAACGACTCCACCGACCGGGAACTGAATTTCACCGGCGGCGACTACTTCATGTTCTCCGATCAGGCCGGCCACTACGGCGACTTCTTCAACTATGATCTGCCCGAGGGCTGGGCCGTCTCCGGCGGCTATACTCCCGTTCTCAACAAGGGCGACAAGACCCACTTTGACGCCCCCGACATGATGCATGGATTCATCGTTCTGTCCACCAGCTGCGAGGATGTGGAGAGTGCTGCCCGGTTTATGGACTGGTTCTACACCGACGAGGGCATTATGACCTCCAACTACGGCCCCAACGGCGAGAGCTGGTATTGGACGCCCGAGGGTGAGATCGTCTTCACCGATCTGGTCTGGAACGATCCCAACTACGGCGCTTCCACCGCCATCGGCTTCTATCAGACCACCGGACGTTTCGTCTCCGTCTATGAGCCCTGGCTCAATGCGCTGTTCGCCGGCAGCACCGTTCCCATCGAGACCCAGGCTGTCTGGGCCACCGACGGCGACGACGCCATGCTTCTGCCCACCGATTATCTGCATCTGACCACCGAGGAGTCTGACACGGTCAACGCCACCCTGAGCGACCTGCAGACCTATGCGGTGGAGCATATCTCCTCCATGATCCTCGGCAACGAGGACATCGACGCCGGCTGGGACAGCCTGGTGGATACGCTGGAGGGCATGGGCCTACAGGATATCATCGCGCAGTATGACGCGGCCTATCAGAGATATCTTGCCCGCTGATTAAGCAGTTTCATCACATTCACTCCATAGCCATGCGGCGCTTCGGGATTCCGAGGCGCCGCACGGTGTTCGATATGAAAAGTCCGCCGCCTGACTCTGAAGAGACAGACGGCGGACTTTGTGCCGTTACAGGTGATAGAGCCTCCGGGCATTTCCGCCCAGGATCAGGGCTTTGTCCTCCTCGGAGATGTCGAGGCTCCGGACAAATTCCGGACCGCCCAGCAGCCATTCCTGCTTGACGGGGTAGGAGGAGCCGAAGACGATGTGATCGGCCCCCAGGACTTTGACCGCGCATTCCAGCTGTTCCTTGCCCCAGGGCTGGGCGTGGGACATCTCAAAGAAGATGTTCTCCTGAAGCTGCCGGGCCACGTTTCCGTTGGCGTTCTGAAACCGTCCGGATTTGTCTCCGGAGGAGGCTCCGTGGGGCATCATCATGGGGGCGATGGCGAAGAAGCCGCCGCCCAGCATGGAGTGGACCAGCTTTACGTGGGGGTACTTTTCGAACATATTGCTGTAGAGCTCCCGGCAGACCGCCGTGGTCTGGTCCACGCAGCGGCCATAGGACCGGCGCAGGCTGGTATAGTCCAGAAGCGCATCATACTGGACCGGCAGGGGTGTGTGGTGAACGTAGGCGGTCAGCTGCCGGGCCTCCAGCGCCTCAAACAGGGGCGCGAAGGCGGGATCGTCCAGGTACTTGCCATGATAGTGTGCGCTGAGCTGCACCCCGTGCATGCCCAGATCGTTCAGGCACCGGTCCAGCTCCCGCTCCGTCTCCGGGGTGAAGAAGGGCGGGATCACCGCCAGCGCTGCCAGCCTTCCGCCGCTCTTACGCACCTGCTCCGCCATCCCGTCGTTGAAGATCCGGCACATGTCCAGATCCATCCACTCCTGGCAGCAGGGGGTCTTCAGGACGGCCATGTCCACCCCCGCGGCGTCCATATCCCGGAGCTGCACCTCGGTAAGGTACTCGCCCTGAATGTAGTTCAGGTTCTGGCATCCCCGGGGCTTTTCAAAGGCGAATTCCAGCTGACCGCTGCGGTTGGTCTGGAGATAGCCGTAGTAGCCGGAGACTGAGGACTCGTCGGAAATCGGCGCCAAAAACTGCTGCCGCAGCGTTTCGTCGGTAAAGAGCGCCTCCGGGACCCAGTAGAGATTCGAGTCAACGATCATGCTTTTCCCTCCCGTTTCTGCGATGTGAGCCAGCGGCGCACCGCGTCGATAGTATAGACCAGCGCCCAGGTGCCGCCGTGATTGGCGCCGGGACCGCTGTTCGCTGCGGTAGCCACACTGTCCCTGTCAAACACCGTGTATTTGACCGGACTGCCGTCTGCGGCGGCGCTTCGGGCCAGTTCCTCCAGCGTCTGCTTTCCGGCCTTGCCGTTCCACTGGTACCGGCTGATCTTACGGCCGGAGCGCTCTAAAGCCTCCGTCACAGCGTTCATGCCGGGAAAGGCGCCCCGGTCTCCCGCAGACACCAGGATCCATAGCTTCGTCCGGAAGCCGGTCTTTGCCAGCCGTTCCGGGTCCCACTGGCCCGCCGCAAGGAGGGCTCCTGCAAAGAAGTCCGGATACCGGCACAGAAGCTCGCAGGAGGCCATGCAGCCCATGGACTGGCCGGTGGTCAGGACCCGGTCCGGGTCGACGGGGTACTTCTCCATCACATACCGCACCGTATCCATGATCTCCTCCAGCTCCGGGGTGACCGTGAAGTCGTCGGTGGTCATGCGGCAGTTCGCCCGCACCTGCGGCGCAAGGACAAAGCACTTCTGCAGGGCCTGATCCTGAGGGCCGGCAAAGGCAGTAGCACCGCAGCCCTGATAGAGCGTGAACCGGGGATCGCTGCCCTCGCAGCCTGCGTCGTGGATGAACAGCAACAGCGGGTATGTCTCTCCGGGGACCGGATTTTCCGGGACGTAGAGGTTGTATTTGAGGGTCCCCCGGTCAAAGAACGTGAAGCGCTCTGCGTCCGGGTTGCGGTGCTGGAGGGCGATATGGCGGATCCCGTCAGGCTCCGCGGCGGTCCCGTCTTCCCATAGGAACGGCTCCTCTTGCGTTACGGCCAGAGAGGGCAGCTCGATGTTGATATGCTCGCCCATGCCGCGCACCCTGCCGATGTCGGAGACAGGGTCCAATTCCAGGATGATGTACTTCCCGGGACCGGGACAGCCTGGTTCGGCGATGCCGGACACATAGGAGCGGACTATGTCCCTTCCGAATACGGAGAACGTTCTCTCCGAGAGGGAAGATGCATCCACAGGAGCGGAACAGGAAAGGGAGAGGGCGTAGTTCTCCGCACCCTCGCCGCCCACCCGGCTGAAGATGGTCATTTCCGTGATCTTGTTCATTTCAGGCCTCCCGGATCTCGCTCAGCATGGCCAGAGCGTGCTCGCCCAGCAGCTCCGCGGCGCCGGGGCCGAAGGGCCCGTTCTGGGCGGCGTAGGAGATGTGCTCGAAGCCTTCCCGGTCGGCCATATACTTCGCGCCGCCGTTGACCATGGTCGCGACCATGGTGCAGGGGAAGGGGGAGCCGTCCCGGATCGACGCGCCCACGGAGGCACTCAGCTCCGGCTTTACGCCGACCAGCGCAAGATCACCGATCCGCAGGATCTCCACATTGCTCTGGGTCACGCCGTTGTCCTGAAAGTCGGCGACTGTTTTGGCAGA
The DNA here is from genome assembly GCA_017469795.1 of Oscillospiraceae bacterium. Lineage (GTDB taxonomy): Bacteria > Bacillota > Clostridia > Oscillospirales > Oscillospiraceae > HGM13006. Next base: position 69,503 of record JAFUFT010000037.1, on the reverse strand, counting down.
GACCTCCGAACGGTCCGGCATGACCTTGGCGGGGACGGAGAAGAAACGGTTCATGGCGGCGATTTTTGCATCTGCCTCCAATCTGAAAGCTCCGGCGCGGGCGGAAAGGACGTCCTGCCCCAGTTCGTCGCCCAACTCGTTCTTGATCTCGATGCCGGCCTCGCCCCGCTCGATGTGCCGCAGCGTTCCCGTCACGTCCACCAGATTGGTGCTGGCCTTATGCCGGGGGGCCTGATCGCCCGCCGCACCGCAGAGGAACAGCGCCACGGGGTATTCCTGTTCCAGGTATGCCGAAGCGCGTCCGGCCAGGTCTCCGGAGACAACGTGTCCACCGTCGGCCATGACCGCGTGGTCCAGGACAGAGGACTGGACCGGGAAGTTGTAGAGGACTGCCAAAGGCTGGCCCTCGGCCGTCTCAAAGAACACGGCGGGCAGGGCGTGATCCGCGTAGGCCTCGCTGCCCTCTGCCAGCCACCATCCTTCGTTCGTCTGTACATCCCGCCCGGTGTTGACGGTGCTTCTTCCGCAGGAGGCATAGGCTTCCGCCGGCCGGAGGGAATCCGCCGCCTGGGATGCCGCCTCGACGACGGCGGCCCACAGGGCCTCGGTCTGGGCCTTGCTTTCCGCGGCCTCTTCCGGGGACATCTGCGGCATGCGCCCGGGACCACCGGGACCCCCGGGGCCTCCAGGGCCTCCGGGACCACCGGGACCGCCCGGACCTCCGGACTGGGAGGCCTGGATATGGGGCGCAGAGAAGGTGTGGCTCACTGTGACCCACACATAGTCTGCGCCGGTAATGGCGGCTACCCGGTTTCTGATCTCGTCATTTCCGCCCATAAGACTGGTCAGTTCCAGAGAGACGAGGGCAGCGGTAGCGTCTCCCCGGATCAGCAGGACCCGGACATGAAGCGGATCTGCCATACGTGTAAATCCCTCCCGATTGGGGGCAAAGGTTGCAGGGAGCGCAATCACTGCTTTTCCTGCTCCTACAAGCATCTGATTCATGGGATGGCCTCCTGTCATAGTTTTCTGTGTTTATTGTACCGAACGGAAAAAGCAAGTTCAATTCTGTTTCGCGTTCGGATTATTCCGCTTGTGAAACTTCGGAGAAAAAGGCCGGAAGCGCATCCGCTTCCGGCCTGCAAAGCGCGGCGGTCAGTCTGCCGTCTGCTCCCGTTCCCGTTCCGCGATCAGCCTGTACGCTGTGATCATCAGCGGCACCGAGATGACAAGACAGATCAGATCGGCAGCTGCCTGGACCGAAGCCACCCCCGTCGCGCCGAACAGCCGGGGCAGGATCAGCGCAATGGGAATGAATACATAGCCCTGGCGGGCGGTGCTCATGAGGATGGCGCGCCTGGCGTCTCCGATCCCGGCGAAGAACATGTTGATGATGGAATTCAGCGCGTGGGAGAACAGGACGGCACACTGCAGACGGATGCACAGGATACCGATGGAAAGGACGTCGGCGTCTGCCTGCGAGTTGAAAATCATAACGATCTGTCCGGCCATTACGGCAAGCGCTCCTCCTACGATAATTGCGCCGATCACCGAGACCGCGGCGGAGAAGCTCAGGCTTTCCCGCACCCGGCCGTACTGTCTGGCGCCCCAGTTATAGCCCACCACCGGCTGATAGCCCTGTCCGAATCCGAGGATAAAGGCAAAGGGGAACTCCATGACGCGATTTGCCACCGAAAGCGCCGCCAGAGCGGGGGTGGAAATAGCGCTGGCCACCCGGTTGATGGTCACCATGGCCACGACAGCCAGGGCGGACCGAAAGAACGAGGTGGAGCCGATCGCCAGGACCTCTTTGACATCCGCGGCCAGAAGCCTGAATTTCCGCAGCGCGATGTCCACCGAGGTGTTTTTGCGAAGGTAGGGATACAGCAGGATGCAGAAGCTGATGGTCTTGGAGATGGCGGTGGCCATGGATGCGCCCGCCACGCCGAGCCCAAAGGTCCGGATGAACAGGGGATCCAGGAAACAGTTCAAAACGCCGCCGAACCCGATGCCGACCATGGCGAATGTGGCGCTGCCCTCGCTGCGGAGGCACATATTCAGGATAAAGCTGCCGATCATAAACGGCGCCGCCAGAAGCACATAGCGGGCGTACTGCATGGAGTATTCCACGCAGTCCTCATTGGCGCCCAGCAGATAGACCAGCGGGCGGATGATGACCAGGCCCGCCGCCATCAGGACAAGGCCAAGCGCCAGACCGGTAAAGAGGGAAGTGGAGAGCACCCGGTCCGCGTCCTCTTTCCGCTTTGCGCCAAGGAGCCGGGCGATATAGCTGCAGGCGCCTGCGCCGATCAGGGAGCCCAGAAGCGTGATCGTCCGCTCCAGGGAGCTGTTGACGCCGACGGCGGCTGTGGCTTGGGTGCCGATGGTGCTGACGAAGTAGGTGTCCACCAGATTATAGATCGTGGTGATGAGCTGTGCCACGATGGTCGGAACCGCCATTTTAGGGATCAGGGTGCGGATGTTCTCCTCCAGCATCATCTGCTGTTTTTTCGGACTGATGTTTCCTCTCATGGTCATTCCTTTCCAAACTTGTCCCGCAGCCAGGCGTCCACGAACCGGCAGGTGGTCTGCATGGTATCCCCGAACTGTCCCGGGTACTGCTCCCGGTCCTTCGCGGTATTGAAGAAATGCTGCGCGCCCTCCACATAGGCCAGCGTCACGTCCTGGCTTACGGCCCGCTCGGCGATGGTCTCTGCGGCGGAGTACTCCCAGCTGGCTGTCATGCCCAGAATCAGAACGGGGACGCGGATGCCGGAGACGTTGCCCGGGGTGCAGTTGTAGCTGGAGTCCCAGTCGATGCCGAAGACGCTGTCCTCATTGAAGCCATAGTCTTCCGTGGTGCGGAGCGCGTAATTTGACAGGTACTTCCGCACGGTGGTGGGCAGGCTGCCCCGCTCATAGGAGTCCGTCAGGGAAAAGTCGTTTTCCGGCTTGCGGACCGAGCAGACGATCTCCGTGGTGATGGTGCCGTCCCCGTGGAGCAGGGGCCAGGGCTTCCGGGTGCGGGACAGCAGACGGATATCCTGGGCAAAGAGCTTGTTGTTGAAAAAGGCCTGGGATGCGCCGGCAATGATCATGGGCTCGTCGTCCCGGTACTTTCCCTCGCCGGATTCAATGGCCTTCACCCGGGAGAGAGCGTAGGCCGTGAGCCGGTTGTTGCGCTGTCCCTGGGCCTGCTGGAACTTCCGGATGAACGCGTCCGAATAGCTGGTGCCGCCGGGGGTAAAGCCGTTGCGTTCTTCGAACAGGCTCAGCTCCGGGTCCAGGATGACGCCGTTGTCGTCGTCGGTGACAGCGGGATCCAGGCTGAACACCCGCATGGCGCCGTTGCCCCAGTTGGAATCCAGGAACATGACGGCGTCCGCGGCGGGAAGTCCGGCGAGCCGGTCTGAACAGGGCACGATCTTCTCCGGGCCCTGGAAAATTTCCGGACCGTTTTCGGCGATGGCCTGGTAGGCGCTCATGAGGGAGGCGCCGCCGCTGTGTCCCAGAAGGACCAGCGTATCGACGCCGGGAAGTCCTCTGGCAAATCCGACGCACTGGCCTACCTCCAGAATCTTCTGATCCAGAGGCGCGTCGCCGCTGGAGACGTTGGCGCACAGGACCCGGTAGCCCCAGGCGGCGATCCGCGGGCCGAACTCGAAGTCCAGATAGCTGATGTCAGAGTGCATGATCAGGATACAGAGGCCGGATTTCCGGCTGTTTCCCTCCGGCTCGTACAGCACGCCCGGCAGATTCCGGCCGATGGTGTAATAGGTGCTTTTGACGCTGGATCCTCCGGCTGCGTATTCGTCAAAATAGTGTGCCGCCCGATTGTCACAATTGATCATTTCCGATTCCTCCTATCCCACTGAGATGCCGCCGGTGACCTTGAGAATGTGGCCTGTGACGAAGCCGGCCTCTTCGCTGGCCAGATAGCAGTATGCCGCCGCGATGTCCCCGGGGGTAGGAAGACGCTTCAAGGGAATCTTGTCCACGTTGGCGCCGTAGTCGGGACGGCCGTACCGGTCAAAGAACGGGTCGGGAAGCAGCGACGCGTTGTGGCAGGCGCCGAACTCGATGGCATTGACCGTGATGCCGTCTTCCGCAAGGGCCCGGGCCAGATTCACGGTCATGGCATTGACGCCGCCGAAGCAGGCAGCGTAGGCCAGATCCAGGCAGTCTCCGCTGAGCACGTTGCCCCGCGACTCCGTGGAGGTGTGCAGGATGATCCGGGGCGCGGCGCTCTTCCGCAGGAAAGGCAGCGCGTCGGTGATCTCCATATAGTAGTTGATCAAGGACTCTCCGGCTCGTTCCCACAGGGGCATGGGGATGTTCTCCAGCTCTGTAGGGCAGGGTGGCTGGCCCTGCAGGCAGATCAGCACATCAAGACTGCCGAACCGTTCGTACACCTCCGCCATTTTCGGACGGTTTCTTCCGCCGCAGGCCCAAAGGTGATCGGCGTAGTCCGCAAACTCATTTCGAATGATTTCCGCCTTTTCCTCCGAGGCGTTGAAGGACACCACGTTCATGCCGCCCAGCAGCAGCTGACGGGCCACCTCTTCGCCGACGACGCCCCCGGCGCCGTCCACGATGGCGGTTCTTCCGGTCAATGTAAGCATTTGCGATCCCTCCAGTTTATTTGCATGATCTCAATAGTACAGATTTTTATGCAGCTTCATCATAACGGCTTCCCGGTTGACAATCAATTTGAATTGGGCTAAAATTCTTTCTGAATTGGAACAAATATGAAGGGACCGGAGGGCGCGCCATGGATTTGACGCTTTTGAAGGAATTTTCCGTTCTGGCTGAAACGCTGAGCTATCAGAAAGCCGCCCGGCGGCTCGGGATCTCCCACTCCACGCTGACCAAACACGTGCAGAAGCTGGAGACGGAGCTCGGGGAAGAACTGCTGACCCGGACCACCCGGTCCGTGCAGCTTAGTCCCTACGGGGAAATCTATCAGAACCATGTGAAAAAGATGCTTTCGATCCACGACCAGGCCCTCGCAGAGCTGCGGCAGTTCCATGACGAGGAGGCCCATGTACTGCGGATGGTTTTTCTTCCGGCGCCGGAGCGGTACGGCATTGCGGAGCTGCTCTCCGGATTCCAGCGGGCGGAGCCGGGGATCCGGATCGACCTGCTCGACAGCGACGATCCCCGGGGAATGCTGCTGGAGGACCGGTGCCACCTGGCTATTGCGGTGGAGCGGGACGTGGATATTCCAGAGATCGAAAAGATCCTGTACAAAAGGGACCGGCTGGCGGTGGTGCTTCCGGAGACCCATCCGCTGTCCGGCGCGGCCAGTGTGCGAGTGGAGTAGCTCCGGACCGAGCGGTTTATCATCCACAGAGACTATGAGGGCAATATCCGCTCCCAGGAGGAACTGCTGCAGGAGCTTTGCAGGCGGGAGGGCTTTACGCCGAACATCACCCAGACAGTGAATTTCTCCTCCGCCATGGTGCGCCTTGTGGGCCGGGGAGAGGGCGTTGCGGTCATGAACCGGCTTCATGTTCCCAACGGAATCTCCGGCGTTTGCGTGGTGGATCTGGCCCCAGAGATCCCCTTCGACATCTGCCTCTGCTGGCGGAAAGACAGGAGATTGTCCGCCGCCGCGCAGGCCTTTTTGGATTACTTCAGAACAATGGAATAAGAGATTCTGCGGAGCCGCGCGGCGGCTCCGCATTATTTATGGTTTGGAACAAGTTCAAAAGGAAATCGAATTGATTGGAAATTCATTGATTGCTATGATGAAACCACCAAAACAAACGAAAGGTGGGAAACCATATGAAGAAGAATTGGAAGCTGCTGCCGCTGCTTCTGGCGATGGCGATGTGCCTGTCGCTGCTGGGCGGCTGCGGCAGCGGAAGCTCGGCTCCCGCTGCGGAAGACGCTGCGGCTTCTGCGTCTGAGGCTGCAACGGCGGCGGAGGAACCCGCGACCGCGGCTCAGGAAGCTGCCCCGGAGACTGAGACATCAGCGGCGGAGGCCGAAGAGCCTGTGGAGCCGGTAGAGTATCAGGCGCTGATGACCGAGGAGACCGCAGCGCTCATCGAGCAGTTCGCCGATGCGGCCGGCGCCGTCCCCGCTGAGGAATTCCCCGAGGAAGAGAAGAACGATCTTTGGCGTTTCGTAGAGTCGCCGGACTATCAGGCGGCCCTGGATGAACTGCGCGCCGACGTGGACGCGGAGCTTCCGGATGCGGAACCCAGCTACGGCCCGCAGGGAGAACTGCTGTCCGTGAAGGGCGTGCCCTATGCCTACCCCGTGGAAGACGGTCACAGCATCACCGTGTTCGCGCCCATCAAGGGCTTCATCTCCCGTATGGTTACCGACTACGGCACGATCCCCGCGTTCCAGATCGCCGCATCTGAAACCAACGTGGACGTGAACTTCCTGACGATCAGCGAGGATTCTGCGGAGACCCAGATGAACCTGATGTTCGCCAGCGGCGACCTGACGGATCTGGTGGGCGACTTTATGACCGACTATACCGGCACCAACGCCTCCGCCTTTGAGAACGACCTGATCGTTCCTCTCAATGACTATCTGCAGATGTACAGCCCCAACTACAACGCCTGGATCAACTCGAGATCCGACTATATGAAGGCAGTCTCCGAGGAGGAAGGGTACATCTTTGCCTGGTACAACCTGATGCCCGCAGTCCGTGTGGAGCAGGCCAGCTGGGTGCGGACCGATCTGCTGGAGCAGTTCGGCATGGACAGCCCCGTCACCATCGACGAGTACGAGGAATACTTTACAAAATGCGCGGACGCCGGCCTCAGCGCCACGATCTACGCCGACTCCCTGACCTGGGCCTCGGTGGCGACCTCTGCCTTCGATCTGCCCGGCCTGAACGGCACCATGGATTTCGGCGCCGCGATCTATCACAAGGGCGATACTGTCTGCAGCGCCTATCAGTCCGATCAGATCAAAGACTACATGGAACTGATGCACAGCTGGTATGAGAAGGGCTTCATGTCTCAGGACCTGGTTTCTCTCAACGGTGCTGCAATGGACCGCCGTGCCCAGGACGAACTGGTGGTCAACGGGGAAGTGGCCTATATGATCCAGGGCGTGGACCGCTATACCAACTACAAAGAGTCCGCCTCCGTGCCCGGCTGGGACATCGAGCCGGCCCACAATATGGTCAAAGAAGAGGGCCAGGTCACACACTTCGCGCCGAACGACACCATCGCCGAGAGCAACGGCTCCATCGTCCTGACCTCCGCCTGCGAGGACATCGAGGGCGCGTGCCGGTATATGGACTGGTTCTATTCGGACATGGGCATCAACACCATGAACTACGGACCGGAGGGCGTCACCTGGAACTGGAGCGCTGACGGCCGTCACCGGCTCTTTACCAATGCGCTTTATGAGGATCAGGTGTACAACGAGAACGCCGGCTCCGCCGTGATGTTCTACACCGGCTATCTGGCCTGGACTTCCGTTACGGATCCCTACCTCGGCATGTATTACGCCGAGACCACCAAGGGCATCGAGGCCAACGAGATCTACACCACAGACAATGACTCGGACTATTATCTCAACTCAGCGCTTCTGAACCTCACCACGGATGAATCCGAGGCGGTCAACAGCAAGCTCGCGGATATGTCCACCTACATCGCAGAGAATCTGGTGAAATTCCTGATCGGCGACAAGTCGCTCACCGAGTGGGACAGCTTCATTCAGACCCTTGACCAGATGGGATTGGACGATATTCTGGAGGCCTATCAGGCGGCCTATGACCGCTATCAGGCGGGCTGAACGACAATAGATTCCTGACACTCCTTGTTGCAATAAGGCGGGCGCTCCGGCCACGGGGCGTCCGCCGGTTTATGTGCAGAAATGGATCCGGAGAATGCGGTGCATTCTCCGGATCAATACTCTTGGATTATCTGCGGGGTCTCACGTTGCTGAACATCCAGTCCCGCAGCGCCTCAATGCTGTACACCACCGGCCAGGTGCCGTCATGGCCCATCCAGGGGCGCTCCTCGCCGTTTTCGCCCCGATCCCAGAAGACTGTGTGACGGATGTGTACGTCGTCCTCCATGGCCTCCCGGGCCAGCGCGTTGAACTCTTCGATGCTGCACCGGCTGTCCCAGGTGTACTTTCCCACCCTGGCGCCGTTGGCCTCCAGCGCGGAGGTCACCGCGTTCATGCCGGGGAACGCCTTGAGGTCGTTCCGGGCGACACAGATCCAGAAGTTATTCCCGGTCAGCCGTCCCATCTTCTCCGGATCCCACTGACCGGCCACCAGCAGGGAGGCGGCGAAGAAGTCAGGATACCGGATGTTCAGCTCACAGGAGGCCATACAGCCCATGGACTGCCCGGTGGTGTAGATGCGGTCCTTGTCCACGCTGTACGTATCTGCCACGTGGTCCACAATGCGCTTGATGGTCTCGATTTCCGGCGCACAGGTGAAGCTGTCGTTGGTCAGGGATACCTCTCCGTCGTACTGGGGAACCAGCACAAGGCATGGATGCTTGGCCTGCGCCTCCGGCTTCATCCACTCGATGCCGCCGTTGCCCTGCATCAGGGACACCAGCGGATTGTCGCTGACGGCACTGGCATCCGGAATGAACATGACCAGGGGATAGGAGCTGCTCTCGTCATAGTCTCTGGGAATGAAGAGGTTATACTTCATGCCGTCGAGCTCATAGACGCGGAATTCGTCCACAAAGCGGTGGATCTCGTCCGTGCAGCCTTCGGCGCTGTCCCATTTTTCCAGAACAGCGCCGTCCTCCGCCACGATGTCGCTGAGCAGGCGGACTGTGGGGGCGGGGTTGCGCTTCCGGACGTTTCGATGCATCTTAAAGCCCTTTGCACCGGGATCGGGCAGACTGCCGGGATCCCCCTCATCCTCCGGGGGAGGACCGCCCGGACCGCCTGGGCCTCCGGGACCGCCGGGGCCGTGTCCGCCCGGACCGTGATGCTCGTGGCCGTCGGTGAATACATAGCAGGACTGGTCAGCGGTCTCCGGGTTCAGCGCGAGGATCAGATACGCGCCCGGGGTCCGGGGGGCCTCCGGCGAAAGGGAACTGCAGGAATAAACTTCGGTGATTTCTCTGCCCGCCGCCTCGAAGGCGGAGGGATCGATTTTTGTCCCGTCCACGGGATGGGTCAGCTGGAGCGCAACAGCTACGGTCTTCTGCCCCTTGGGGAAGGAATCGGAGATCACGGTAATGCTTTTTACATAGTCTTTCATCGAATACCTCCTTTGTGCATTCTTTCTCAAACCTATCTTACACGGTCCTGCGGCGGCAATCAATTCTGTTTCCCACTGCAGTTGTTCTGAAACGGCAATAATGCCGCCGCATAAGCGGCGGCATCTGACGTTCATGAGTTCTGCCGTACAAACTGAATGAAATCGGACCGGACGGAGAGGGGCCTGGAGGATCTGAGGCAGAGCAGTTTAATGTCGGTGGAAAGCGGGGTCGCGATCCGCACCAGCGCCACATGTCTCTGGTTCTGCGGAATCTGACTACGCTGCATGACGGAAATTCCCAGCCCCTGACTGACCAGGGACACGATCGTGGAGGAAAAACCGGCAGACATGGTGATCACCGGCTCAAATCCTGCTGAAGCGCACAGTTGCTTCAGCGTCGCCTCCGGTACTGTCGTGCTCTCCTCCGCCCGGACGTGCAGGATGAACTTTTCGGATTTCAGCTGCTCCATGCGTACCGATTCCTCAGCGGCAAGCGGGTGCGTTTCCGGCAGCACCGCCACGGGATAGTCCTCCTGATAGAGCACGCAGGAAAGGTCAGGGGAGCGGCTGGTATCCGCCTGGGCAAAGGCAAAGTCGCACCGTCCCGCCCGCAGGGCGCCGACGGGGTCAACGGAAAGGATCCGGTGCACCTCATAGTCCGGATACTGCCGCTGAAACCCGGTGATCAGCTCCACCAGTCCGTACCGCTCCAGCGCCGGCGGCCATGCCACGACCAGCCGGCGGGCGTCCGCGGCCCGCACCTTCTGGATCTGCCGCAGGGCTTCCTCCCGGAGCTCGGAGATCTGCCGGGCATAGTCCAGAAAGACGCTCCCGTACCGGCTCAGGGCGATGGATCTTGCGGAACGCTCGAACAGTTCCTCTCCCAGTTCCTCCTCCAGCTTCTGGATGTGCTTGGAGAGGGCGGATTGGGACACATGGAGCATTTCCGCTGCCTCCTGATAGTTGCATTGCTCTGCCAGAATCACGAATTCGTGCAGGTATTGTGTTTCCATTTGTTTCTCTCCCGATCTTGCCGCGGGGATTTTTGCGGCAGATATTTACTCAGCGCATGATGTACGTACGGAAAGGCCGGCAGGCAGAGAGAGCGCTCTCTGCCTGCTGACATTGTTTTGGAATTACCGCGCCAGGTACCGGTCGTAGGCATCCTGATAGATGTCCACAACGGTCTGAAGTCCCATGCCGTCTACGGTGCCGATAAAGCCGTCCCAGTCGTCCTCCAGACTGAGGTCTCCGATCAGGAATTTGATCAGGGACTCCTCCAGGTAGGTGTTCAGATCCGACTGGATGGCGCTGACTTCATTGGACTCGTCGGTGGTCAGAGACAGTGCGCCGGTGGACAGATACTTTTCGCTGTCCGTATTTTCCGCCCAGAGCTTCTGGCACACGATGGGAACCATGCTGGAGCCGTAGTACAGATTGTACAGGGAATCGGCGATGGAGGCCCAGGTGGTGCTGCCGTTGTACATCATCATGACGGGCGCGGAGGCGAGTCCGAACAGCTCGTCGGCATAGACCGCAGAGGAGAACAGGCGGGTCTGTCCGTCAGAACTCCAGTCCCAGGTCAGTCCCTGCGGGCCGTAGTTGGTGACGTTGATGCCCATATCGCTGTAGAACCAGTCCACGTAGCGGCAGGCTGCCTCGATATCCTCGCAGGCGGTGGTCATGACGATGGAGCCCACATTGGTCTTGATCACGTCGTTTGCCCGGTAATGCGTGGTGTCTCCGGCGTTCATGACGATGTTGGGCGTGGGTTCGATGTCCCAGCCTTCCACAGCGGCCTGCTGGACATAGTTGGCGTAGTGGCCGGATCCGTTCCACATATAGCCGGTCTCGCCGTTGTAGATCAGATTGTTCACAGGCGTGTTGTCCATGCCGGTGAAGGATACCAGATCCGCAGCGTAGTAGCCGTCGTCATACCACTGGTGGAGCTTTTCCATATAGGTTTTCAGCTTGTCGGCGTTGTCCGGACTGAGAATGGACCGGACCTCGTCGCCCTCCCGGTACAATCCTGCACCAAAGCCGTTGTCCGCGCTCAGGGAGGGGACGTCAAAGGCGTCGTTGAAGATCATGAAGCCGTAGGCGTTGCAGGAGATGACTGAACTTAGACCTTCGTTTTTGCACAGGGCGAAATAGTCCTCCATCTCAGAGACGGTGGCGGGGATGTCGATGCCGAACTTGTCGATGAGATCCGCCCGGACCCAGCTGCCCTGTTCCACGGAAGGGGCGGCGTTCAGGCCGTACCAGCAGTAGATATTGCCGTCGTCGGAGGTGACGCTCTTGAGATAGGTCTCGCTGGTCTCGATCCACGCCTTGTAGTTGGGACTGTAATCCGCCAGATAATCGTTCAGGGGAACGATCAGATCGTTCTCATAGGCGGAGGCGGGGGTGCCGGAATAGGCGGCGGTGAAATAGGACACCACATCCGGGTAGTCGCCGCTGGCGAAGATCAGGTTCATCTGGGTCTCCGCCGCTTCGCCGGAGACGGTGGTGAAGTCCGCATCGATGCCTGTCTCGCTGGAGGCGATCTGGAAGGTGATCAGCTCGCTGAAATCGGAGACATAGTTGCTTGTAAGACCGCGGTTCACCGAAAAGACGGTGATGGAATGGCCAACGTCGAGAGGATAGTCATAGGTGACGCCCTTGCTGGAGAGCAGCTGTCCCTCGGGATTGTAGAGGATCTCCGAGCCGGGCATCACCGCGTCGATCTCCGCACGGACTTCCTTCATGCCGCTTTGGTATTCCTCACTCTCCACGAACTTCCACTGGTCGGACTTCTGATCCTCCGGATATTCCTCGGAGGGGATGGCGTTTGCGGCCTTGACGGCTTCCTCAAGAATCCCGGCTGTCGCGTCAGTCATGAGTGGCTGGGGCTCTACGCCTTCGGGAAGCTCCTCAGCCGGCATTGCTGCCTTCAGAACCTCTTCCATCTCCTCCGTGGCCTCCGCAGCGGCGGCCTGGACCTCCTCGCTGACTTCCTGGGACGGCGCTGCAGCGGATTCCACGGCAGACTCCTCCGCACCGCTGACGTCTGATCCGGCAGAGGCTGTTTCATTTGCAGCCGTTCCTGTGCTCCCGCAGCCGGCAAGGATAGATACCAGCATCGCGATGGAAAGCAGTAAGGCAAACAGTTTTTTACTCATGGTGATCCCCCTTTCTTAAGCTGTGTTCAGTGTAGCAACTGCGTGGAGAATCATCAATTCATTGTCACTGAAAAATCTTTCCGAAGTGGAATAATCCAAAAAGGGAAAGTTTATTCGAAAGGGGAATAATCCTGCCGGAAATCGAATTGAACTGCCGAAAGACCGCGGGGTATAATCAAAACAGAAGGAGGGATCGGCATGGATTTCACGCTGTGTCCAGAGGAGAAGATGCTCCCTTACGCAAGGTTCATGGATCTGAAAATAGACAGGCTGCCGGAGGAGGTGCTGACCCGGATCAGTGCCCCGCCGCTCTCGCGGGAGCAGGTACTGCCCATCGGGGAGATCAGCCGCTTCTACCGCCACGGGCTGGAAGAGAAGCAGTTCGGATTTTGTCTGATGGAGGACGGAAGCGGGTACCTTGCCCACTATCTGCATATTCCGGATCTCACCATGGAGGATCTGGGCTGGTGGTTTTCCTGGCATATCCGGAGGCCGGAGAGCGTTCCCCAGGAAGCGGGAAATCTCCGCTACAAGATCTGGTGTCCGCCGGACCACTGGGATCACCGGTACGTCAACGGAACAGACGATGGGGACGGATCGATCATGGTGGAATCTCTGGACATGGGCGCCGGGGGACCTGTGTTCCGCTCCCTGACCCGCAGCGTTCCGCTCAGCATGACCGGTCTGTCCGGGCAGGAGCTCTCCGGATTTGTCCGGAGACATACCATCCTGCAGCTGACCCATGAGCATTCGGAGGACGCGGCGGACCGGATCTTTACCGCCATAATGCAGCCCCATCCGGAGTCCGGCGTGATCCTCATGAGCCGGGTCTGGTGGGGGTACAGGTATCAGGACGGACAGTTCTTCCGGGATGACGCGCCGGGGAAACGGCCCTGTACGGAACAGATCCTGCGGAACAATCTGCTGCACAGCAGCTATGAATTCAACCACCTGAGAAAGCTTCTGCCGCTGCTGCGGGCGGAACTCGGCCGGGAGACATAGGAGGAAAGACCATGGAACAGAAATCAAACGCTTTTCTGGAAACGGAGAAGGTCGGCGTGCTGATGCGGAAGTATGCCATACCATGCATCATCTCGCTTCTGGTCGCTGCGCTCTACAACATTGTGGACCAGATTTTTATCGCCAACGCAAGTTATCTGGGATCCTACGGGAACGCCGCCAACACGGTGGTCTTTCCCATGACCATTGTGGCGCTGTCCATCGCGGTGATGATCGGGGACGGCGCATGCGCCTTTGTCAGCATCAGCCTTGGAGCGGGCCGGGATGAGGATGCTCATCGGAGCATCGGCAACGCCGTCATACTCTGTGTGATCAGCAGTGCGGTGCTAACCGCCGTGTATCTGATCTTTGCAGATCCGATCCTGACGGCCTTCGGCGGACGGGTCAATGCGGAGACCTTCGCCCACGCCGGGGAGTACTTCTTCTGGATCGCGCTGGGCGTGCCGTTTTATATGTTCGGCCAGTGCATGAACCCCGTTATCCGCTCAGACGGCAGTCCCCGGTTTGCCATGACGTCTACGGTGCTCGGCGCCGTCACCAATATCATCTTGGATCCGATCTTTATCTTTCCGCTGAAAATGGGCATGAAGGGCGCAGCCATCGCCACGGTGCTGGGGCAGGTCCTGACCGCGGCGCTGGCCCTCTGGTATCTGCTGCATATGAAGGCAGTAAAGCTGAAAAGGGAGAGCTTCGGGCTCTGGTGGAGCCTCATGAAGCAGTTTCTGCCTCTTGGCGTGACCAGCTTCCTCTCTCAGGTCTCTCTGGTGGTTTCCATGGCGGCGGTGCAGAACATGGTCACCAAATACGGCGCAAAGGACCCGGTATTCGGGCAGCCTGAGTACGCACAGATCCCGCTGGCGGTGCTGGGCATCGTCATGAAGTTCTTCCAGATCGCCATCTCCATTGCCGTGGGTCTGGCGGCAGGCTGTATTCCGATAGCGGGCTACAACATCGGCGCGAAACGGCAGGACCGGGCCAAACAGCTCTTTACCTATCTGCTCTCAGCGGAGACCGCCGTGGGCCTGATCGCGCTGCTGATCGTGGAGTTCCTGCCCCGGCAGCTGATCGGCATCTTCGGCGCGGGCAGCGAAAGCGCCTACTATACCGCTTTTGCCGTCCGCTGTTTCCGGATCTACCTTTGCATGATGGTGCTGGCCATGGTGAATAAGGGAACCTTTATCTACCTGCAGGCGCTGGGGAAACCGGTGGAATCCACCCTGATCTCCCTGGCAAGGGAAATTGTTTTTGGTGTGTTTCTGCCCATTCTGCTGCCGCTGGCTTTTGGACTCGACGGCGTTCTGTACGCGTTCCCGGCGGCGGACATTCTGACCTTTATCATTGCGGCGTTCGTGATCCGGCAGACATACCGGGAACTGTCCGCCGCAACCGTGGGAGGCTGAGAGATGGAACTGCGATTTGACCGGACCCCGGAGGAATACCTGGCGGCCCATAAGCCGTCGTTTCCGCCCCGACCGGATATCCCGGAGGCGGCGGGGCCGTTTATGGACAACACGCCCCGGTGGCTGGGTGCGCCTCCGTCAGAATCGGAAGACGCGGAGCAGGTGCGCTGCCAGGTGCTGGTGGCAGGGGCCGGACAGGCCGGGACCGTCGCTGCGCTGCGGCTTGCGGAACTTGGGATCGATGTGCTGTGCCTGGAGGCGCAGACCTGGGAGGATTACGACGTGTATCCAACGGACATGGCGGTCTATAACTCGAAGTTCTTTCTCGATCGGGGAACGCCTCCCTACGATCCGCTGGATATCTTCAACGAGTATATGAACAAGGCCCTGGGGCATGCCCATCCCCGGCTGGTTCGGGACTATGCTTTCCGCTCCGGCGAGATGTTCGACTGGCTTCTGGGGCACATCGACCCGGAGCTGACAGCGCGATACGCGCATCCCGTGAACTATCGGGGAAACCCCGGCTTCTCCGGCGTCACGAACGGACAGCGCAGCTTCATCGGCATGGTACAGTGGCGGGATCAGGACACCAACCTCAATATGTGGGGGTTCGTCATGCGGAAGCTGATCCTCCGTGCCGGGGACCTCGGCGCCCGATTCCGCTTTGGAACGAGAGCGCTGCGGCTCTTTCAGGAACCGGACGGAACTGTCATCGGCGCACTGGCGGAAGGGCAGGAGGGGAAACAGCTCCGAATTCACTGTCAGGCGGCGCTGATCTGTGGCGGCGACTACGGGGGAAATGCCGATATGTTGCTGGACCTCAGCGATCAGCTGCGGAATCTGGCCTGGAGCTTCGGAAAAAACAGAAATGATCCTGGAAACCTCCGGGTCATGGGCAGAGACGGTTCCGGCATTAAAATGTGCCTTTGGGCAGGCGGGACCATGGAGGCCGGTCCCCGGGCGGGACTGGACTGCTTTGTCAACCGAAGACCGGAATTCGGATTTGGCGGGGTCTGGCCCTGCTTCGGCCCCGACGGAAGGCGGTTTATGAACGAGACCACCGTCCGATACGGCGCAACGGGGGCCTGCGATATGCTTCCGGTGGGCGGCATCATGGCGCTGGTGACAGACTCCCGCTGGGACCGTTATCTGGACCGCCAGGGCTACGGGCATGAGATGATGGACCGGAGCAACGACGGCTGGCATGAGATCCTGCGGACGGATATGCGGAACTTCAGAACCGGTCCGGATGGATTCCCGGTCCACTGCTTCGGCGTCACCGGAGAGGCGTTTATGACCTGCTATGCCGCGGATACGCTGGAGGAGCTGGGACAGATCCTCGGCTACAGCGGGGAATCCCTGACAAACTTCCTGCAGGAGGTGGAGCGGTACAACGCCTTCTGCAGAGCCGGAAGGGACGGGGACTGGGGATGCGATCCCGGATATCTGTTTCCCATCGAGGAGGGGCCGTTTTTCGGGGTTTCCAAAGCGGTATCGAGCGGCACCGTGAACGGAGGCCTCAATCAGCTTGCCGGAGTCTGTACAGACGGCCGCTACAATGTGGTGGACGGGAATAAACACCCCATTCCAGGCCTGTATGCCGCGGGAAATACCTGTGGGCAGCGGTACGCGGTGCAGTATCACACGCCCACCGCAGGAAACACCTGCGGCTCGGCCCTGACTGGAGGATATGCGGCGGCGGAGCATGTGGCGGAATACCTCGGAAGTCTTTGAACGGAAAGAGAAACAAAGCCCCGGAGGAGAAACGTGCGTTTCTCCTCCGGGGCTCTTTTGCGGATAAGGGATGTTACGGCTCGACCCGGATCCTTCCGCGGTAGACGCCGGGGGCGGGGGAGATCTCTCTGCCGTCAAGGAAAAGCCTTCCCCGGAGGGTGCTGCCCTCGTCGATGGACAGCTCCGTGATCCAGCCCCGGCCGGTGACGGTCCATTCGGAGCCGTTTTTCAGGCTGACGGAGATGGGATTGTTGACCGTCTCCGAAGGCGTTACAAAGACCCGGCTGATATACTGGGCGTCGGTGTAGTAGACGGCGTAGCCCGCCTTTTCGTAGACACAGGGGTCGGTATCGTCGTAGACGTACGCGCCGCTTGCGTCCACCTCCGGATGGACGTAGACCCGGGTCACGGAGGCGCCGCCCATGGACCGGGAGGTGTAGGGCTTTTCCCGCAGCGTCCGGTAGGCTCTGCCGTTTTCGTCAATGCAGATCTTCTCTCCGTCCTTCATGCTGTACCAGTAGGACTTGTTCACATGCTCCGCGTCTCCTGCGGAGATGGTGCCGCTGACCTTGGAGCGGTCGAATTCCAGCTTCAGAAGCTGATGGGCGGTGTTGACGGAGTTATAGAAGTTGCCGCTGAGCGTCTCATCCGCAAAACGGAAGGTCGCGGTGGCGGTGGGATCGCCGGCCAGAGGCGCCCGCTTCTCCGGACTCATGTGGCAGATGGCCCACTTGTAGTCATGATGCAGGGCAATCTCGTCAGTCTGTCCCGCGTCGTCGGACTCCATCAGATGGACGATGGTCAGCGGCTTGTCCCTGCCGCCGTTGTCAATGAGCGCGCCGGAGACGTTGACGGTGGGACTGTTGGAGAGGATCTCGCTGCCTTTGATCAGGAACAGCGTGTCGCCCACGTGCAGCTCCGTACCGGGCAGGATGTTCAAGGTACCGGAGCAGTTGGAGTGCCACAGAAAGCCATAGTTGTCCGAATGGATCACGGAATTGCGCTCCTCGATCTCCGCAAAGGCATCGGTCTCCCGGCTGAGCAGGCTGTCCGTTCCCACCAGCTTCTTAAGATTTTCCTGAGAACTGGGACCCACATAGTGGGTGGTCCAGCCGCCGGCGATGATCGCCGCGTAATCCGGTACCTGGAAATCTACGCCCAGCATATTGCTGTGGGTGTTGGACAGGGCATAGACCGCGTAGCCGGCGCCGAAGTCGCCCTCCCGGAAGTCCGGGCTGCCGGGGGAGGGGATGCGGGCGGTGGAATTGACGATATTCTGGTGGATATCCGCCGCCTCGTCGCCGGAGTAGACGCCCCATCCGTTGGACTCCCCGTAGGTGTCGTAGAAGGTCATCGTACAGGCGCCCAGGGCGTTGGTGGAGCGGACGGTGCCGCGGCCTGCCAGCACCCAGGCGGCGGAGGTCATGCCCTTTTCGTTGTACTTGTACCAGGTCTCGTTGGAGGTGCCCTTCGTGATGATCCTGGAGTGCTCCACCAGAACGTCCGCCTTAGCCGCAGCGGAAATGCCGGTGGCGATCACGCCGCGGGTCTCGATCTCCGCATCGTTCAGGATCAGCTTTGCCTCGTTGGTGACAGCCACCGCGGAGCCGTACATATGGAAGTCGTCGCCGCCGTTGCCCTGGTAGTCGATCTTCAGACCGTCGATGCGGTGCTTGCCGCCCAGTACGGTGACGCCGTTGTAAACGCCCACATCGTAGTCCGTGATCCACTGCCAGACCCGCTTGCCCTCCTCGTCGAATTTCCGGTCGGGGACAAGGCGGTTTCCCGCTTCGTCGAACAGCACGTTCCGGCGGCTGCCCCGTATCTTGAGGACGCCGCCCCGCAGGTCGTTTCCGATCTCGGCTCCGGAAATTGCGTCCAGCGCGGAGACCTCCTCCCGGACGCCATCTTCATCCAGGACCAGCGCGGAGATGTAGTTGGCGTAGATATCCTGATGGGGCGGGGGACCCATTCCCTCCGGAGGGCCCATTCCCTCCGGGAAGCCCATCATCGGGGGCATGCCGGCGTCCCCTTCGATCCGGATCTCCTTGGCGATGTCTTCGGTCATGGCATCGAGTATATATACGTGGATCTTTCCGGAATACTGCCCGGGCTTTACGTCCTGCAGAACTCCGTCCACGGTCATGCAGAGGACCTTGCCCTCCGGGACCCGGGGACGCTCCAGAACCGTCAGCTCTTCACAGGAGAAGGACTCGCGCAGGAGCGTTTTGGCGTTGATTTCCATGAAATGACCTCCTTTACTCTCTTTTGAATTTATTATAATCGAATCCATAGACGGAAACAATTCCATATCTTCCGGTTTTGTGTGGAATCTTATGAAGAATCCGAAAAAAAGTGAAAACACAGCATGGAAAATGAAAATACCTTAAGATTATCCACAAATTCGAAAGATAGTGCCTTGAAAGTCTCGCGGAAGATGGCATAATAGGATTAGATACATCTTCGCATCAACAAGGAGGATTGTGTTATGAAAAAGAAGCATTTTATTCGTGTTCTGGCATTGCTCCTGACTCTCGGCCTGCTGGCAGGCTGCGGCGCGGCGGCAGGATCGTCCTCTGCGGCTCCTGCAGCGTCAGAAGCGGATACCGCCGCGGCGTCTGCGGCGGCGCCGGAGACGGCAGAGGAGTCGGAGACCGCCCCTGCGGAGGCGGCAGAACCCGTCGAAGAGGCCTCCGCGGAGCCTGCGGAGACGGAAGCGTCTGCGGAAGAGGAAGTCCCGGAGGAAGCGGGATTTGAGTCCGTGGAATACTCCTTCCCGCTGACGGAGGAGCCGGAGACCCTCAGCTACTTCACCACCGTTTCGCCCTTCTTCACCTCCTTCATGGAGGACTACAGCGGCAACGACTCGGTTCTGGCGATGGAGGAGCTCACCGGCGTTCACATCGACTATCAGTGCTATATCCCGGAGAACGCCCAGACCCAGTTCAACCTTCAGGCTGCGGCGGGGACGCTTCCGGACATTCTCCTGGGCGCCACGGAGTACTATGCCGGCGGCATGGACAAGGCCGTGGGGGACGATATCCTGCTGAACCTGGCGGACTATCTGGACAGTGCCCCGAACTTCAGCCGGATCCTGGAACTGGACCCGGAGATGGAGAGCGCGCTGACTACGCCCTCCGGCAACCTCATCGGCTTTTACAGCTACTCCGACCCGGCCATCAATATGCCTGTCAGCGGCTGTCTGATGGTCCGCGGCGACTGGCTTAAGCAGGTGGGTCTGGAAGTCCCGAAGACCTATGATGACGTGTGGGAAGTGCTCACTGCCTTCCACGATCAGCTGGGCGTGGAGACGCCTATGATCATCACCTCCTATCTCGACGACCAGAGCAACTCCTTTGCCGCCGGCTACGACGTGAAAGCCTTCTTCATGACGTCTCCCGGCCTGCAGGTGCCCTTCTACGTCCGGGACGGACAGGTGAAATGCGCCATCGTGGAGGACGACTTCATATCCTATCTGGATCTGCTGCACAGCTATATGGACGCCGGCTACACCGCGAAGGATATTGAGAGCTACACCAATGAGATGTCCTATCAGGATCTCGTGACATCCGGTCAGGTGGGCCTGTTCTGGGGCTACGGCGTCAACAGTCTGGAGACCCTGAACGATACCGTGGAGGAGGGCGGCTGGTTTGCCTGCGTACCCGCCATCCGTAAGACTGAGGATCAGACCCTCCACTTCACCGCCACCTCCAGCTATCAGGTCCGTTCTGCCGTGAGCATCAGCGCCAACTGCTCCAATGTGGAGCTGGCCTGCAAGTGGCTGGACTGCCACTACACCGACGAGGTGAGCATGCTGTCCATGTATGGCGTTGAGGGCCTGAGCTACGAGACCGGAGCGGACGGGGTTCCGCACTACACGGAGATGATGACCGCCAGCGACGGATTCACCCTGATGATCAACCAGGCGCTGCACTGCCTGGCCGCCGCCGACAATCTCTATTACAGATATATCAACACCGATATGGATACCTTCACCGATAACCAGCGTCAGGCTATGGAACTCATCAACAGCGGCGCCATGGACGGGGAATACGTCTATCCCGACGGCGCGTCCATGACCGAGGAGGAGACGGAGGCGTATTCCGCGCTGATCGCCGACCTTTCCACCTACATGGCCGAGCACGTACTGAAGTTCGTGGTCGGAGAAGAGGTTATGGCGGACTATCCGGCATTCGTCCAGGCGCTCAACGACATGGGAATGCAGGAAGCCATCGGGTACCGTCAGGCGGCCTATGACCGGTATATCGGCGGATAACGGAAAGCGAGAAATCGGGGGGGCTTCGGCTCCCCGATTTTCATCCGAACGAAAAGATCTGCGCATTCGGCATGCCTGTGGTACAATTAACCGGAGAAGGTGATAGCATGATAGCAGCGGTCATTTGCCTGCGCCAGCAGCGGCTGGCGGACTGCGTGGCGGCCTGTATGCGCCGGAACTCCGACATCCGCGTGGTGGAGCAGACGGACAAGGCCAACGTGGCCATCCAGGCGATCATGGGGGTTCTGCCGGAACTGGTGATCTGTGAGGACACCGATCAGGGGTCAGCCCTCGATATTCTGAAGGCCTCCGCCAGATTCAGTCCTGCCACCTATTTTCTGGTGTGCAATACCACGCCGGATACCGGAGAATTTCTGGAGCTGCTGCGGGCGGGAATGAACGACCTGCTGACCAGGGAGTGGACCGAGGACGAGGTGGGATACGCGCTCGAGCGGTTCCGGAGCCGGCGGCAGGATGCGGAAAACGCCAGCCGGGTGGAGCCGGCCAAGTCTCTCCGTCGGGTCCTGGACAAGCAGTTTTTCGAGGATACCATCGTCACCGACGCGGGGGCGACGGTGCTGGAGGATCTGCCGATGCTGGAGGAGGAGTATCAGATCTCCTTCGCGGAGGGACTGTGTCAGGCTCTGTTCTTTGTCATCGATCCCCGTCCCAGGGAGGACCTGCTGGCGGAGGCGTTTCTGCCGATGCTGGAACTGGAGCAGGCGGCCCGGGCGTTCTTCGGTCAGCGGTTTTCGACGGTGGTTTGCTACCTGAAGGAGGACAGCCTGTCCGTGATCCTGAATACTGCCGGGACGGCGCCCGATATGCGGCAGCTGTGCAGAGGGTTTCTGTCCGAGTGTTTCCGGATCCTATCCTGGCTCAGCGGCCAGAACACGCTCTCTGTGGGGGTCGGTCTGGGGACCAGGGACTTCAGAATGCTTCCTCTGGAGGTTCAGGCTGCAAAGTTCGCGGCGTGGATGAGGCTGAGCGAAGGAAAGGGCAGAGTGCTCGAATACGGAAGCTATTTGTCCCGGCACATGACGAAGGAGGCGTTCCTGGACGCAGGAGCTAAAGCCGCCCTGTCAGCGGCGGTCCGGGCCAGAGACTGCGACGGATGCGTAAAGCTGATGTCGGATCTGCTGCAGTCCGCGGAAAACGCGGGGGTCTGCATCTCCCGGGCCCTGTGCATCAACGATCAGCTCTCTCTGGCGTTCAACCGCTACGGCCGGACAGAGCTGGTGGAGAGTGGGAAGTACCTCAAGCACGCCAGGAATATGCCGCCCACGGTGGAGGGCGTCGCCTCGCTGGAACTGATGATCCCCATGATGACGGACTGGATCCGGCAATGCTTCGCGATGCTGGAGGATCAGTCCCGGGACGGAGGCGAGCGGGATATGCGTCGGGCGAAGGCCTATATCCAGGCCCACTTTGCCGAACCCCTCCGGCTGGAGGAGGTGGCGGCCTATGTGAATCTGTCGCCCACCTACTTCTGCGCGAAGTTCAAGAAGGAGACCAACCAGACCTTTGTGGGCTACCTGACGGCGATCCGGCTGGAGGAGTCCAAGGCGCTTTTGACCGGTACCGGACTGAAGATCGGCCAGATCGCGGAGCGAGTGGGCTTTCAGGACGCCCGGCACTTCAGCCGCGTCTTCCAAAAGCAAAACGGCGTGCTCCCATCCGTATACAGGAGGACCACCGAGGAATCCGGCCGCCTGACGGATAAATAAGTCGCTCAATACAAACAGAAACAGAGCCTCCGATGTTCCGCCGCAGCTCAAGCGGGGATCTCGGAAGCTCTGCTTTTTTTCAATGATGAATCAGTTGTGGAGCAGGTTTATTATCTGGCCTCATACCGGTCATAGGCATCCTGATAGATCGCGGTGCAGTCCTCGATGCCCATGCTTTCCACGTGGCTGACGAACTCATCCCAGTTGTCCATGGAGTTCTCGCCTACCACGAATCGCATCAGCTCCGTCTGGGCGTAGGTGCCAATGTCGGTGTACATCCCGTAGAAGCGCTCGCTCTCATCGGTGGTCATGGTGACCGAGGAGGAGATGTAGCTGTCGCTGCTGCCGTAGGCGGATTCCCAGACAGCGGTGCAGGCGATCACTTCGTCGGAATACACATTGTCACGAACGATGCGGGGATCGCCGAACGTGGGGACAGAGGCGGCACAGTACATAATCCGGGCCAGCTGGAAGATGAAGCCGTCAGGGTTGTTGTAGATCACGTCCGTGTAGACGGGTTCGCCGTTCTCCATGGTGTAGGAAACGCCCTCCACGCCGTAGCGAGCCAGCAGCAGGCCTTCCTCTGTGCTCCAGAAGTTGATCCACTTCAGGGCCAGTTCCCAGTTCTCACTGGAGGCGCCGATGCTGGCGTTGCCGGCGGAGCCGGGATCGCTGCTGTAGAAGGTCAGGAGGCTGCCGTCGCTGGGCAGCGCGTCAGGCAGTGCCGCGCAGGCAAAACCTGGATCAGTGGCCTGCTTGGGATAGTCCACCAGATTGTTCATGACGGTGTTCCAGATGCCCGCCTGACCGCCCAGAATGATGGAGGTGTTGGCGGAATTCATGGGATCGCTGGCCCGGTTGAAGAAGTCGCTGCCGATGAGCCCTTCCTGGAACCATGCGGCCAGGGTGCCGATATAGTCCCGGTATTTGGGAGAGGTGAAGACGCTCTGTACCTTTCTATCCTCCAGGAAGAAGGCGAGGGAGCTGGCGTTGTCCACGTCAAAACTGGCGGTGCCGAAGGCGTAGGACAGGGGGGAGGTCAGGTTGGCGTTCATGACGTAGGGGTCGGAGATGTGATAGTTCTCCTTAAAAGCGGTCAGCACATCGTGGTAGTCGTCGATGGTGACAGGCGCCTCCAGACCCAGCTCGTCCAGCCAGTCCTGGCGGATGAAGTTGCCGGAGGACAGGCCCAGCTCCACGGCGTTGAAGCAGTAGATGGCGCCGATGGTGCCGTCGTCAGTGGTGGCGAACTTGACCCAGTTGGGGTTGGTGACGAACTCCCGGTAATAGTCCGGCACATACTCCGGCAGAAGATCCGTCAGATCCAGCAGCACATCGTCATTGATGCCGGCGGCAACACCTCCGTTGTAGTACCCGGCGGCCCCGGAGAGGATGTCGTAGGTGGTTCCGGAGGCAACCATCAGGTTGAACTCCGTTGCAGCGCTCTCCTGAGAGCAGGAGATGTAATCGACCGAAACGCCCGTGGCCTCTTCCGCAGCGGCGTAGGCGGGATGGTCGAGGTAGGTGGTATAGAGCATACTCAGAGCCGGCATCCAGGGGAGCCAGTAGGTCAGGGTCGCGCCCTCGGCGTCAAGAGGATAGGTCACCTCTCCCAGTTCCAGTTCCGGCACTTCTTCTACTTCAGAAGCTTCGGCGGGAAGCTCTGCGGCGGACGCTTCCGCTGCCGGTTCCTCCGCGGCGGGAGACTCTGCGTTTTCCGCTGCGGAAACGTCAGAAGCCTGGACGGAGGCGGCGTCGGAGACAGAGGGTGCGGTCTGACTGCCGCAGGCTCCAAGCAGGGACAAAACCAGGATCAGAGCCAGCATCAGGGCGGCAGGTTTCATAATGGATTTCAATTGATTCACTCCTTTTTTTGTCGGACAGTGGCTGTAATTCGACATCATACATTTTAGCACAAGCACCGCCCGCGGATGATTTGCAAAATCTCCGGATTCTTGTCAATTCCACGGGGAAGCTGGATACCTGGAAGTCTGAGCCTAATCGTGGGAGAGGAAAGTATGAGATTCAGTATTCAGAGGATTTGCGGTACAATCAAATGAAGGATCCCCAAACCGGAGAGACGGTTCATTCTTTGAATCAGACAATTGGAGCCGGTTCCTGAGGGAATCGGCTCCAATCTGATCTTGCTGCTTTGGAGGCGCAAATCTTTTCCTGTGCCTCAGACCTGGCTCTTGGCCCAGGAGGCCACCTGGAACTCGCTTCCGGCGCAGGCGTGTCCGGCCACAGCCAGACCCTTGCCGAAGGTGGCGCCGGCGCAGAGCTTCTTGAGATCTCTTTCGCAGGAGCCCAGACCGCTGCCCTCGTGGGTCATGACGGCCATGACCTTCTTGCCGGTGAAGTCCAGCCGGTCCAGCTGGGAGAACACCGCCATGGGGAAGGTGCCCCACCAGCAGGGACCGCAGACAAACACGTTGTCGTACTCTGCGATATCGGGAAGGTATTCTTTGAGCTCCGGTCTGGTTCTGGCCTTCAGCTCATCCTTTGCCTCATTGATGCACTCGTAGTAGTCCTTCGGGTACTCCTTGACAGTCTCCACCTGGAACAGGTCGCCGCCCACAGCCTTCTGGATGAACTCCGCCACCCGCTCGGTGTTGCCCTTGGAGATGTTCTTGATGCCGCCGGACCAGTAGTTCTCTCCGGTGCGGGAGTAGTAGATGATGATGTTCTTTGCCATAATGATTACCTCCTCAATAGGTTGACGCGACGGATTTGGTAATGGTCCAGCCGCCGCTTATTTTACGAAGCGTCAGCGTCTGCTGCAGACACCAGTTGTGTTTGCCGCCGCCGAATACCGCTGCGGCCACATAGCTCTGTCCCACCAGGGTGGCAGTATTCCCGGTTACGGTCACATCCATATGCTCGTGTCTGGCGGAGAAGTAGTTCAGCGTACCGTCCAGTACCGCCCGGATAAATGCGGACTTCGTTTGTTTCATTCCCGTCATGTGTATCAGTACAAAGCTGTCGTCCAGAACTTCGGACAGTCCCGCGTCGTCCTTGGCGATCATGGCGTCGTACATGACGGTATAGAGCGCCTGGATCGATTGACTGTCCATCCGCAGCGTGCCTCCCTCAGTTTATCCTGATTCCAGCATATAAAAAAGCAGCGGGAAAATCAATTCGATTTCCCGCTGCTTTTGATAAGCAATACTTATTGATTCAGTTTTGAGATGTTTCTGGCGTGGTAATGTACTTCCTCAAAAGATCGGCAAAGGTCTCCACATATTCGTTACCGCGTTCCTTCCTCCAGAAGGCGCAGTATCGGCGCCGAAGGGGCGCGCCGTGCCGCAGAACGGAAATGCGTTTGGTCCCCACGCCCGGAGACATCAGGGAGCCGACATCCTCCACGGGCAGATAACCCTGTCCGCTGACCAACAGAAGCCGTGCGGCCTCCATGGTTTCCGCGAACAGGAATTCTCCTGGAAAGCCGAGGATGCTATGGTAGTAGCGCTGTTCTATCTCGCGCTGCGCCGTCCCGGAGAGAAGAATGCAGGGGAAGGCGTGCAGGTCCTCGATCTCTACCTGGGGAAGCTCCGAAAGATAATGACGGCTCGATATCTCGATCAGGACCGGCGGCATGGCCAGCTCCAGATTGACGTACTCATCGGAGAAGGCCCGCCGCTGGTCGTTGAGCGCGATGTCCAGTTCCCGGTTCAGCAGACCGTAGTAGAGCTCCTCATGGGTGCCGCTCCGGAGGGAGATCCGAACATCCGGATAGATTTCGGAGAACTTCGCCACAGCCTGATGCAGCGCCTGCCCCTGAAAGATGCTCAGGTAGCCGACCTGAAGATGGTTGTTTTCGCCCCTGCCGATGCGGACGGTCTCCCGGACAATGGCGTCGGCCTCGCCCACCATGGCCTTGCAGCGGCGGTAGAAGTATTCCCCCGCAGGGGTCAGGCTGAACTTCCTTTTTTCCCGGATCATGAGCCGGGTGCCAAGGTCCTCTTCCAGCGCCTTGATCTGCTGGGAGACGGCGGACTGGGAGACGTATAGCTGCTCTGCGGCTTCGGTGAAGCTGTTCGCGTCCACTACGGTCACGAAATACCGGGCCTGTTTGAGAAGCATGGGATCACATCCTTCCCGACGAATCTATCCTTAGTTTACCGCCCGATTTCTGTCCTGTCAAGGAAATGGATAAGCAGTGCTTATCAATAAGAGAAGAAATCCGAATTGTTTCCGGAACCGGGAACTGATATAATGAGACTATAATGACGGAGGTGCGCCATGAAACGATCCAATGTGAAAATTGTGGTGGACGCGGCCATGACCCTGGCGCTTCTGCTGCTGATGCCCTATGAGCTGATCGGCACGTTTCCCCATGAGATCATTGGCACCGGGATGCTTTTGTTGTTTGTCATCCATCACATCCTCAATCGGAAATGGACGGCCGGCATTTTCCGGGGACGCTATACCGCCATGCGCTCTGTGCAGACTGCGGTAATACTTCTGATGTTCGCCTGCCTTCTTGGTTCCGGCGTCAGCGGGGTCCTGCTCTCGAAACATCTCTATAAGACATTGCCGGACGTGCCCTTTTCCAGCCTGTCCCGCCGGGTCCATATGCTGTGCGCCTACTGGGGATTTACGCTGATGAGCCTGCACCTGGGGTTCCACTGGAGACGGATGGTGACGGCGGCCGGAAAACATCTTGGGGAGAAGTCCCGCTTCAAAACCATCGTTGTCCGCGCCCTGGGTGTGTGTATCGCGCTATACGGCGGCTTTGCTTTTGTAAAGCGGGGTGTGGGGGATTATCTGTTTCTCAGGACGGCCTTTGCCTTTTTTGACCACTCGGAGCCGGTGATTCTCTTTATCCTGGACTACATGGCGGTCATGGGTACCTTCGTGTTCCTGGGGTATTATCTTTCCCGGGCGCTGATGAAGCTGGATCGAAATCACACAACAGGGAGGAACTGAAGATGGATCTGATGAAAGAAAAGAAGCTGGGGTTCGGATGCATGCGGCTGCCGGTCCTTGATCCGCAGGACGCCGTATCCTTTGACTTCGATACCATTGAGAAGCTGTTCGACCGGTTCCTGGAGCTTGGCATGACCTATTTCGACACCGCCTATACCTACCACGGCTACCACTGCGAGGAGGCGGTCCGGAAGGCGCTGGTGGAGCGGTACCCCAGAGACAGTTTCCAGCTTGCCACCAAGCTGCCCCTGCGGGACTTCAAAGACGCCGGGGACATGGAGAAGATCTTCCGGGAACAGCTTGAAAACTGCGGCGTAGATTATTTCGACTTTTACTTGCTCCACAATATGGGCCACAATGTCTACGCCAAGTGTGAAACCTACGGCGCCTTTGACTTCGTCAAACGGATGCAGCGGGAGGGAAAGATCCGCATGGCAGGCATGTCCTTCCATGATACGCCGGAGCTGCTGGACGAGATCCTGACCAGATACGGCGACCGGCTGGACTTTGTGCAGCTGCAGATCAACTACATCGACTGGGAGCAGCCGAACGTCCAGTCCCGGCGATGTCTCGAGGTAGCCCGGAAGCATGGGAAACCTGTGACGGTCATGGAACCCTGCAAGGGCGGCACACTGGTTAATATCCCGGCTGAGGCCGAAAGGCTGATGAAGGTATTCGCGCCGGAAGGGTCTCCCGCCAGCTGGGCGTTGCGGTTTGCCGCCTCTCAGGAGGGCGTCTTCCGGGTGCTCTCCGGCATGAACGCCATGGACCAGGTGGAGGACAACTGCGCCGTGCTGGGGGAGTTCCGGCCTCTGAGTGAGGAAGAGAATACGGTCATCGATGAGGTGCGGAAGATCATTCAGGCCAATACAGCCATTCCCTGCACGGCCTGTGAATACTGCACCCACGGCTGTCCGAAGAAGATCGCCATCCCACAGTATTTCGCCCTCTACAACAGCATGAAGCGCAAGACCGGCAGCTTCTCGAGCCAGAACGTCTACTACAACAACACGGTCCTGGCAGGCCACGGCCGGGCGTCGGACTGCATAAAATGCGGCAAGTGCGAGCAGGCCTGTCCCCAGCATCTGACGATCCGGAAATATCTGCAGGACGTGGCCGGCGTGTTCGATCAGGGGACGGGATTCCCCACACGGAAATAGGAGGGAAACATGAATTACAGAAGGCTTGGAAAGACGGGCCTGATGGTCAGTGAGATCGGCCTGGGCGCGGAGTGGCTGGAGCGGCACAGCTATGAGGAATGTCGGGCCATCATCGACCGGGCAGAGGAAAAAGGCATCAATGTTCTGGATTGCTGGATGTCGGAGCCAAACGTCCGGTCCAACATCGGAAAGGCCATTGCCGGGAAGCGGGAGCGCTGGTACATCCAGGGCCATATCGGCTCTACCTGGCAGAATGGGCAGTATACCCGGACCCGGGACGTGGCGCAGTGCAGGATCGCCTTCGAGGACCTGCTTTCTCGGCTCCAAACTGACTATATCGATCTGGGCATGATCCACTATATCGATCAGGAATCCGATTGGGACAAGGCCATGAACGGCCCCTATCTAGACTATGTGATGGAACTGAAGGCCCGGGGAAAGATCCGGCATATCGGCATCTCCACCCACAATCCGGTGATTGCGAAGAAGGTGGTGGAGACGGGCTTTATTGAGATGATGCTGTTCTCCGTGAACCCGGCCTTTGACCTGATGCCGCCCACAGACAATATCGACAACTACTTCGGAGACTATGACGACGAGTCCATGGCGGGGATTGACCCGGTCCGGGTTGAGATGTACAAGCTCTGCGAGCAAAATGATGTGGGCATCACCTGTATGAAGCCCTACGCAGGCGGCCGGCTGTTCGACGAAAAGCGCTCTCCCTTCGGCGTTGCGCTGACTCCGGTGCAGTGCATCCACTATTGCCTCACCCGGCCTGCGGTAGCGGCGGTCATGTGCGGCTATGACACGCCGGAGCATGTGGACGCGGCGGCAGCCTATGAGACCGCCTCGGATGCGGATAAAGACTACGCCTCCGTGCTGGCAAATGCACCGAAGCATACCTATGGCGGCGAGTGTACCTACTGCGGCCACTGCAAGCCCTGCCCCATGGATATCGATATCGCCATGGTAAACAAGCTATACGATCTGGCAACCATGCAGAAGGAAGTCCCTGCTTCGGTGCGGGAACACTACAACAATCTCGAACACCATGCCGACGAGTGCGTGAGTTGTCTGGGCTGCGAGAGCCGGTGTCCCTTTGGGGTGAAGGTGGCCAGCCGAATGAGCAAAACAGCGGAGCTGTTCGCGTAGGAGGAATCGATATGCCAAAAATGCTGATCGTCTACTATTCCTGGTCCAACGGAAATACGGAGCGGATCGCCAAGGAGCTGCAGTCTGCCACCGGGGCGGACATTGCCCGGATCGAGACGGTTGAACCCTACACCGGAAGCCATCAGCAGGTGGTGGATCAGGGACTCCGGGAGACCGAGGCGGGCTATATGCCGCCGATCCGGCCGCTGGAGAAGGATCCGTCGGATTACGATGTGATCGCCATCGGAACCCCCACCTGGTGGTACACCATGGCCCCGGCAGTCAAGACCTTCCTCTCGGAGAACAACTGGAAGGGGAAGGTAGTGGTGCCCTTTATGACCAACGGCGGATGGCCGGGACAGGTGATAAAGCACATGAAGCAGGCCTGCAAGGGGGCGTCCTTTGCGGCGGAGATGGAGTTCAAGTTTGATTCCCAGGGGGGCCCGAATCTGGAAACGCCCCGGAAAGTCATTGACCGATGGATCCAGCAGGTCAGGGATCTGATTTGAAAGGAGAAGGTAAACATGAAGAGAATTGCCATTTTGCTAGCGGTATTACTGCTGCTTTCCGCCTGCGGGATCGAGACGGCGCCGGAAGCGTCCGCTGCCGCCTCTGTGCCGGAGTCCTTCGGCGCTGAGGCACCTGCCAGCGTCGAAACTGCCGCGGTGACGGAAGAGGAGACAACTGCGGAGGAACCTGCCGCCGAACCCGCGGAACCCGCCGCAGAAGCGGAACCGGAAGCGGAATTAGAGCAAGAAGCGGAGACGGAACAGGCGGAGACCGTGGAAGAGACGGCGCAGACCCCGGTGATCGTGGTGTATTTCAGCCGGATGGGCAACACGGACTTCCCGGAGGACGTGGACGCGGTCAGCTCCGCCAGCCTTGTAGACAGCAACGGCGAGCTGAAAGGAAACGCCCAGCTTTTGGCGGAGTGGATGGCGGATGAAGCCGGGTGTGAAACCTGGGAGATCACAACGTCCGAAAAATATCCCGCAGACTACGACGAGACCACAGACGTAGCCAAGGAGGAGCAGAATGAGGATGCCCGTCCGGCGCTTTCCGCGCAGATGGAGGGCCTTGACGGGATCGAAACGGTCTATCTGGTCTATCCCAACTGGTGGGGAGACCTGCCCATGGCGCTGTATTCCTTCTTTGACGAGTACGATTTTGCCGGGAAAACCATCTGCGTCAGCGTGACCCACGGCGGCAGCGGCTTCTCCGGCGGGATCTCCACGATCCAGACGCTGGAGCCTGACGCGCAGGTCATCGAGGGCCTTTCCCTCCGGGACAGCAGCGTACCGGACGCAGAGGAAGAGGTCCGTCAGCTGGTACGGGATACCAATGGATGAGCAACAGCGGTATTTCTGAACGCATAATCAAATAATCGTTTCGGCACCCCGCCGGCGGAACAGCTTTGTTTCCTGCCAGCGGGGATGTTTTCTTGAGGAAACAGCCGATAATGACGGAAATATTCTGGACAGCGTGCCGTGAAATGCAGTATGATTCTGTTGAAAGTCTGTGGCATTGCCCCTTGCAGCGTACAAAGAGAATCCCTCGGAAGGAGAACACAAATATGCTGAACAATGACGAACTACATATCCGTCTGCGGAAAAACCAGAATACCCTGTCCGTGATTGGACTCGGCGTGATCGTGTTCGGGGTATGGAGCGTTATCAAGATCGTCCTGTATACGGCCCTCGACAATGACGGCCTTGTGGCCTCTTCCCTTAGGGGAAATCTGGATCGGTGGGTCTTCTGGATCATGATGGGGATCTTTCTGGCTGCGGATCTTGGCCTGCGGCTCCATGTGGGCCTGTCCGCTATGGCCGAGGGACGAGGGGGAAGCCCGCGCAAAGCCTATATCGTACTGACGTTTCTGATGGCGCTGGTCAGCTTTGCGCTGTTCGCTGCCGGAATGGTTGGCCTCTGGTTTTCGGACTCCCTTGAAATTTCCATTGGGGTTTCCCTGGTGTCGAGTATCGTGGACGCGACCTCGTGCGTCCTGCTCTTCGAGATGGCGGTATCGGCGATCCAGGTCAAGCGGCTCAGAAAAACACTCGGAGAAGAGGAGGCTTGACATGCAGGAGGATTTCCACTATTACGCAACCTACTGCGCTGCTTTCCTTGCAGGCTACAGCCATGAGGAGAGCCTGTGCATCAGCTACAGCGCACAGTTTGTGGATCTGTGCTCGGCGTCTCTTCTGGCGAAGCTCCGGGCGCCGCGATCTGCAGCAACGACCCAGCTGTCCATGGAGATGGCGGACGCACGGACAGATCTGCCCGGTCTCCAGAATATCACGCGCATCTGGGCCTCGTTCCATTTTCTGCCCTACGACCTGAACGCGGAAAAGAAGGGCGTATCCCGCCGCTACCGGAGTAAGTACCGCCTGATCTGCCATCCCAACGGCAGCCTGGTGGAGGACACCGTCCGGCTGGCCAAAGGAGGCAGCCTTCAGTCGGTGGGTCTTGCGATGCACGTTCTGGCTGATACCTGGGCGCACAGCAATTTCGCGGGAACGCCGTCGCTGGTAATCAATAATACCGACTCCCATTTCTATGAGCTGATGCCGGACGGGACGGAGCGGGCGGTCCGGTTTCGCCACAGCCCCACCGGGCCGGACGATCTGGAAAACGGGATCTATACGAACAGCATCTATCAGATGGGTGAGAACTCCATCATGAACCTCGGCCATGGCCGGGCCGGACATCTGCCGGACTACAGCTTCCTCCGCTACAAATACCTGCCAGCCTGGGCCGGCTACCGTGAGATCATCAAGGATAATCCCTCGGACTACCTGCACGCCTTCTGTCAGATGATCGAGGCCATGAAGTATCTCCGGGGCGAGCGGGAAGCCTTTGTGCGGGAGCGTTACGACTGGGCGGCGATCCAGGGTCTGGAGGACGAGATCCGGGAGATCCTGAACCGGCGTCAGCTCAATGCCTGCGCGGACTGGAAGGCTCTGGGGGAAAAGCTCTCCGGACAGGTGATCAAGGACTTTTCCATTGAAACGTATCAGCAGGAATATCTGGAGGCGGCCGACAAGGATAAGGACGCCACCTTCCTCGGAAAATTCTTTTTGGCCACTCTAGCACAGAAGAGCATGGTGACAAACAAAATCTTTAAATCCGGCAGTCTGCTGGCCGGATACTCGGTGGACTTTTGGGAAAAGGGCTTTCGGGGGATCAAGGACTTCCGAAAGCTGGTGGATCAGGTGAGGGATAGCAGAAAATGACCAGTTTACAGAGAATCCGAAATGTCCTGAAGGGACTGCTGATGCTTTTGGGAGCGGCATTTCTGCTCCTGATTCCGGACAAGGGGTACCTGATCATCGGCCTGATCCTCAGCATCGTGCTGATCCTCGACGGTATCCGCTCGCTCTGGTATTATTTCACCATGGCGCGGAATATGGTGGGAGGAAAGCTGATCCTGTTTCGCGGGATCATCGGACTCGACCTCGGCTTGTTCGCCTATACCCTGAAGGAGATCCCGCCGGTGTATATCCTGCTGTACCTGCTGATCGCCAATCTGTTCTCCGGCGTCGTGGATGTGCTGCGCGCCATGGAGGCGAAACGGATGGAGAGCCGCTGGCGGCTGAGCTTTGTCACCGGAGCGTTCAACATTCTTCTGGCGGTTGCCTGCGGCTTCTGCTTCCGGGATCCGACGGTTCTGACCTATGTCTATTCCGCGGGACTGATCACCTCGGCCTTCCTGTGTATCGCCCAGGCCTTCCGAAGGACGGCGATCGTCTACATCCCGTAGGAAGCCCCCAATCTGTATTATTTCCGGAAACAGCTCAGACGGCGTCTGGGCTGTTTCCTGTTATAGTTCTCAAAACTTGCTGCCGTTTATCAATTACAGGTATGGAGATGGATTCCCGGACGCCAAATGCTATAATGGGAAAAACAGGATCTCTTTTGTGAAGCTGTCTGTTTTACTATACTTGCGAGGGGGATTTCAATGAATCATATCGACGCAGAAAAGCTCGTCACGATCTGGGAGGACCGCCGGGCGGTACAGAACCTGATGGGCATTTTCTCCGGCCACTACCTGCTCAAAAAGGAGAAGAACATCGTGGCGGAGATGTTCTCCGGCCGGGCGGATATCAGTCTCGGCATCAACACCGGCTACTATGAGGGCCGCGAGGCGGTGGAGGGCTATTATGAGGCGATCCATCAGAAAAATCTGCTGACCACGAAGCTGATCATGTCCAAATATCCGGAGGAATTCAAGGACAAGACCCCAGAGGAGGCCTACGGATGCGGACTGCTCAACTATAAGCCTCTGGACACGCCGGTGGTGGAGATCGCCGGGGATGGAAAGACCGCCCGGGGCATCTGGACCTGCCGGAACAGCTACTCCGACCTGACCACCGGCGGCCCGGTGACCTTCTATGAGTGGGGCTGGGTGGCCGCGGATTTTGTCCGGGAGGAGACAGGGTGGAAGATCTGGCACCTCCTGATCCTCAACGACGTGCACGTCCAGGCGGGGCTTGAGTACTATGAGGCGGACAAGCCCTATCCGCCTGTCCCGGGTTTCGAGGACATGGCGGAATTCCGGATGCCGGAGCCCAACGTGAAGGTGACGCTGCGGGAGTCCTACAGCCCGAATCGGCCGAGGACCCCCGCACCGGAGGTCCCGAAACCCTACGAGACCTTCGACCCGGCCTGCAGTTACGGCAGAAAGGAGGCCTGAATATGCGGTATAACGTACATTACACCGACGAGGAAAACGCTGTTCGGCTCATGGACGTGGAAACCGTGAAGGATCTCCTTGCCCGGCGGGCCTATTATCTGGACGGCGGCGACTATGCCGGCGAGCTTCGGGACCTGTGGGTTCAGGACCCGGAGAAACGGAAGACCGCCTCCTACGGGGAGAACTGGGGCTATCTCGTTGGAATGGAGTCTCTCGAGAAAAAGTATGCCGGCCGGAACGTGCCGGAGACCGGCTGGGGTGCCGTTCACACGGTCAATACAGGTCACGTGCACCTGGCCTACGACGGAAAAACCGCCCGGGGCCTGTTCTATGACGTATATGAATGCTCCGCCTCCAGGCCTGACGGCACCGCCGAGACCATCGTGGTCTGCGGACCTTTGGCCTGCGACTTCATCAAGGAGGATGGCGGCTGGAAGATCTGGCACCTGTTCCAGGGAGCGGACCACGTCTTCACCGTGGGAGAACCCTATGCGGAGGTTCCGATTCCGCGTCCCGACGCCTCGAATCCCGTGGCCAGGGAATTTCCGGAGCCGGACGTGCCCCTTAAGACCTATGACCCGGACTACGGATGGGCGGACAACTATCCTCCCATGCCCGATCCCTACTACACCTTCCGTCCCGAGGAGAGCTACGGCCCCGAAGGACATCCCGACTACGTGAAGGAGGTGACGTTCTCATGAGTCAGTCTCTGCATGACCGCATCCATCGTGCGCTTGGCGCACAGGAGATCGAGAACATCAAGACCCGCCACGCCTATCTCCATGCAAAGTCGCACTCCTTTGAGGAGTGGGACCAGCTGTGGGTCTACTCGGACGATGTGACCTGGGCCCATTCCTTCGGCCGCATGGTCGGCTGGGACGAGATGTTCTACGGCAGCGTGGAGAAGTACGACCGGGACATGCTCAGCCTCTACAACACCATGGTCAAGAAGAACCCCCACATCATCGGCAAGGACTTCCTGGCGGCCTGCCTGGGCGGGCTCCACTCTCTGGCCTCCGGGGTCATCGAGGTGGCCGAGGACGGCATGTCCGCCCGGTCCTTCTTCCTGACGCCGGGCACCCTCTGCGCCTGCAACATGCCCTCCTGCAAGCGGGACGGCGCCATGTGCTGGGAGCGGTACGGGTCCGATTTTGTCTACAAGGACGGCAAATGGTGGTATTTCCATGAGCATGTCTGCCCGGACATCAACTTCACATACGATACAGGCAACTGGGCCCACGATTCCTTCTCCGGCAGGACCGGAGGAGGCCCGCCCGGCGCAGGAGCCCCCGGAGGGGAAGGAACCGGAGGCCCCGGAAAAGGAGGACCTCTCAAGGCCGCGCCGGGCGGACCCGGTGCCGGCGGTCCTCCAAAGATGGCGGCAGGCGGCGAAGGGGGAGGAAAGACCGAGGACGATCCCCGGAACGACGGCCGCTATCCCCACTGCACGGACCCCGGTCCGCTGCACGCCACCATCGACAAAAAGATGGGCATCACCCAGTGTGTCCAGAGCAGCATTTCCTGGCCGCTGCCCTACA
This sequence comes from Oscillospiraceae bacterium, assembly GCA_017469795.1. GTDB lineage: Bacteria > Bacillota > Clostridia > Oscillospirales > Oscillospiraceae > HGM13006. The sequence goes on along the minus strand of JAFUFT010000037.1, from coordinate 33,505 downwards.
AGACGCTGGATGACGGCAACTCCTACGCACCCGGCCGCAACGACCCGGACAAGCCGGTAAAGAGCACCTTCTATCGCAAGCCCCGCTGGAGATAAGGGCTTTCCCAAAATCACAGAAGCCCCGAGCTGGCACCGCCGGCCCGGGGCTTTTCATCTCAGGGATATCTTGGGGAAATAACTTGTACAGGACAGCGGATTGTGCTACAATAAAAAAGTTCCGGTGAGAAAAGCCACTGCGGATCTGCAATCTGCGGGCACCGCCGGAACGGGAATTGAATCAAGAGACATACATTTGCAGCGCGCAAGGTGTCCACAGCGGGAAAGATCCCGCCGGTGTGGGTGAAAAGGGAATCCGGTGAGAATCCGGAGCGATGCCGTCACTGTGTACCGGAGCGCCGCGCATATACACTGGGAAACCGGGAAGGGCGCGGCTGCGAGGAAGGAAGTCAGGAGACCTGCCTGCGCGCGGAATAACGAGTTCTGCGGGTCACGGAACCGGTTCCTGACGAGTGTTGCGTCGAAATCCCGAAATCCACCAAGGGGTTCGTGCGCTCATTTTCAGAGGTAACCGGCCGCGGAAGCGGCCGGTTTTTTCAATTCCCAGTTATGTAGAAAGGAAGTCATAAACATGAAAAAGACCATTGCAATTCTGATGACGCTCTCCCTGTTGGCGGGCCTGCTGGCCGGATGCGGCAGCAGCGCAGCTCCCGCAGCGTCTGCCCCGGAGGAGTCCTCCGTGCAGAAGGAGAGCACCGCGGAGACTTCGGAAACGGAGACTGCCGAGGCGGAAACCGAGGCGGAGGCCGAAGACGAGGAGAACTACAATACCGGAGACGCCAGCCTGGACAATCCCAGGAACGGTGACGAAATCGGTGAACGGGAGCTGTTGGTGGTCAGCTTCGGCACCAGCTTTAACGACAGCCGCCGTCTGACCATCGGCGGGATCGAAAGCGCCATCGAAGCGGCCTGCCCGGACTTCAGCGTCCGCCGCGGCTTCACCAGCCAGATCATCATTGACCATGTGAAGAGCCGGGATAATGTGTCCATCGACAACGTGAAGGAGGCGCTGGACCGGGCCATGAACAACGGAGTGAAGACCCTGGTGGTTCAGCCGACCCATCTGATGAATGGCTTTGAATACACGGATCTGGTAAATGAGCTGGCCCAGTATTCCGACGCCTTTGAGCAGATCGCCGTGGGCGAGCCCCTGCTGACCAGCGACGAGGATTTCCAGGCCGTTGCCAAAGCCATCGTGGACGCTACAGCGGAGTACGACGACGGCAAGACCGCCATCGTGTTCATGGGACACGGCACCGAGGCCGACTCCAACGGCGTCTACGCCCAGATGCAGACCGTGCTGAAGGACATGGGCGCCTCGAACTACTTCATCGGTACCGTGGAGGCGACCCCCTCCCTGGATGATGTGCTCAAAATGGTGCAGGAAGGCGACTATACCCGGGTGGTGCTGGAGCCGCTGATGGTGGTGGCCGGCGATCACGCCAACAACGACATGGCCGGCGACGAGGAGGACTCCTGGAAATCCGTCTTCACGGCGGCCGGATATGAAGTGGAGGTCATCCTGAGAGGCCTCGGCGAGATGGAGGACATCCAGAAGCTGTATGTCGCCCATGCCCAAGCGGCGATCGACTCGCTGAAGTAATCAAAAACTGCGGGACCCGGAGGTCCGGGTCCCGCCTGAGAGGTGTATCCGATGTATCAACGTATTTCCGCGCTGTTTCTCGCGGCGCTGTTTGCAGTCTGCCTGTTTGCCGGATGTGGAGCGGAGGCAGCATCTACCTCGGAGACCGCCGCATCTTCTGCCGGTCCCGCCACGGATCAGGTTGCCGCGGCCTCGGAAATGACCACGGTAGAGGATGTGGTGGAGGAGGGCATGGAGCCGGTCTACGCCGACGCCCTAAAGGAGGGCGTATATCCGGTGGAGATGAAGTCCTCCTCATCCATGTTCAAGGCCGACCATGTGGAACTCAAGGTGGAAGGCGGCCGGATGCAGGCGCTGCTCTACATGACCAGCCAGTCCTATCTCTATATGTTTGCAGGTACCGCGGCGGAGGCAGCGGCTGCGGCGGAAGCGGACTACATTCCGATGGCCCCGGGCGACGGGGATATGGAGGTCTTTGCCCTTCCGGTTGAGGCCCTGGACGCGGGACTGAGCTTTGCGGCCTTCAGCAAAAAGAAGGAAAAGTGGTATGACCGGACGCTGCTGTTCCGGGTGGATTCCCTGCCGGCGGAGGCATTCCTGGAGAGCCCGTTTACCACCGTATCCGACCTTTCTCTCGAGGACGGTACGTATACGGTAGAGGTGACACTTTCCGGCGGCTCCGGGAAAGCCAGCGTGGAATCTCCCACGCTTCTGACAATCCGGGACGGCGAGGCCACAGCCGACATCGTATGGAGCAGTTCTAACTACGACTTCATGATGGTCGGCGATGAGAAATTCCTTCCCGTGAACGAGACGGGGAATTCAGCCTTTGAGATCCCGGTGGCCGGATTTGACAGCCCCCTGCCGGTCCAGGCGGACACCACGGCCATGAGCCAGCCCTATCTGATCGACTATACGCTGCTGTTTGACTCCGCCACCATCGAGAAAACGCCGTGAAACGGCTGAAATTCGCGGCTCTGAGCTTGTTTCTCCTGCTCCTGACTGCCTGCGGGGGCGGAGAAAGGGCTCCCGGCCTGAGCGGCCGGGAGCCGGTTGGCAGCATGGACCTCCGGTACGCCACGCAGTTTTCCGTGGACTATTATGAGGGCGGGTATACGGAGATCTCCATCGGGGAGGACCGGTTCCTGCTGGTGCCGGAGGGGGCGCCCGTTCCGGAGGACGCGGAGATCCCGGTGCTGATCCAGCCGCTGACCGATCTCTATCTGGCCTCCTCTTCGGTCATGGATCTGTTCCTGCGGCTGGACGCGCTGGACGCGGTGACCATGACCAGCACCTCCGCGGAGAGCTGGACCATCCCGGAGATCGCGGAGGCGGTCCGGACGGACGAGATCCTGTATGTGGGCAAATACAGCGCGCCGGATTATGAGGTGGTCCTGGACATGAACTGCCATCTGGCCGTGGAAAATACCATGATCTACCACAGTCCGGAGACCAAGGAAAAACTGGAGGCGCTGAATATCCCGGTCCTTGTGGAGCGGTCCAGCTATGAGCCGGAGCCCATGGGACGGGTGGAGTGGATCAAGCTCTACGGCCTTCTCACAGGCCGCCTGGAGCAGGCGGAGGACTTTTTCGATCAGAGCGTCCGGCAGATCACGGAAGCCGAGGCGGAAGAGAACACCGGAAAGACGGCGGCGTTCTTCTATTTCACCGCAAACGGCAGCGTCAACGTCCGGAAGCCCGGAGACTATATCGTCAGGATGATCGAGCTGGCCGGCGGGAACTATGCGCTGAAGGATCTGGAATCGGACAACTCCGGAACCACATCCTCCATGAACATGGAGCCGGAGGCGTTTTACGCGGGGGCGAAGGACGCGGACGTGCTGATCTACAACAGCACCGTGGACGGCGGGGCGGCATCTCTTGCCGATTTGATCAAGCGGGCGCCTATGCTCGCTGATTTCAAGGCGGTGCAGGAAGGAAACGTCTACTGCACAGAGCAGAACCTGTTTCAGCAGGTCAGCGGCACCGCGGACATGATTTCGGATCTCCGGGCCGTTTTTTCCGAAGACAGCGAAAGAAGCCTTACCTATCTTTACCGGCTGGAATGACAGAGGAGGGAGCAATGTGGATAAACGAAGGACGGCAGCGGCCTTTTTCCTGCTGGCGGCGGCGCTTCTGATCCTGCTGGCGCTGAATCTGAATCTGGGGAGCATACGGCTGTCCCCGGGAGAGGTCTGGCGTGTCCTGACCGGTCACAGCACGGATCTCAGCGCCGCAGGCATCGTCCGCACTATCCGGCTGCCCCGTCTGATCGCGGCGGCGGTGCTGGGCGGAGCCCTTGCGGTCTCCGGCTTTCTGCTCCAGACCTTTTTCGGAAATCCCATCGCCGGCCCCTTCGTACTGGGAATCTCCTCCGGCGCCAAGCTGATGGTGGCGCTGAGTATGATCCTGAGCCTCAGCGGGGGTTTCCTGCTCTCCTCCGCCGGGATGATCCTTTCTGCGTTCCTGGGGGCTATGGCCTCCATGGGGCTGATCCTCCTGATCTCCGGCCGGGCAAAGAGCATGGCGGTCCTGGTGATCTGCGGCATCATGATCGGCTATATCTGCTCCGCGGTGACGGATTTCGCCGTGACCTTTGCCGACGACTCCAACATCGTCAATCTCCACAACTGGTCCCGGGGCAGCTTCTCCGGCATGAGCTGGGAGAGCGTCCGGGTCCTGGTCCCGGTCACGGCGGTCTGCCTGATCCTGACGTTTCTCCTGTCCAAACCCATGGGGGCCTATCAGCTGGGGGAGGTCTACGCAAGGAATATGGGAGTAGATCTGCGACGGTTCCGGGTGGAGCTGATCCTTTTGAGCAGTCTGCTGTCCGCCTGTGTCACCGCCTTTGCCGGACCCATCTCCTTTGTGGGGGTGGCGGTGCCGCATCTGATGCGCCGGCTCTTCCGGTCCAGGCAGCCGCTGAAGATGATCCCGGCCTGCTTCCTCGGCGGCGCGGCCTTCTGCCTGCTGTGCGATCTGCTGGCCAGAACGGTATTTGCCCCCTCGGAGCTCAGCATCAGCACCGTCACCGCCGTTTTCGGCGCGCCGGTGGTAATCTGGGTCATGCTGTCCCGAAGAAAGGAGCGAGTCTGATGGACGAAAGACTCAAGGCCAATCGCCTGACCGTTGGCTACGGCCGGAGGGCCGTGGTCTCCGGGGCGGATCTGACGCTCCGGCCCGGGGAGATCTGTCTGCTGATCGGGCCGAACGGCTCGGGAAAGTCCACGCTGCTCCGGACTATCGCCGGGCAGCTTGCGCCACTGGCAGGAACCGTCCTTCTCCTGGGAAAGGATATGCGGGAGATGCCCGCCGGAGACGCGGCGAAGGCCCTGTCCTATCTGCCGACAGACCGGCCCTCCGCGGATCTGATGACCTGCCGTGAGATTGTGGCTACCGGCCGGTATCCCTATACGGGACGGATGGGCGTCCTTTCTGATGCGGACTGGGACGTGGTGGACAGGGCCCTCCGGGAGGTTCAGGCCGAGGAGCTGGGGGATGAGCGGTTCGACGCCGTCAGCGACGGCCAGCGGCAACGGGTCCTTCTGGCAAGGGCCCTGTGCCAGGAGCCGGAAGTCCTTGTCCTGGATGAGCCGACCTCGTTCCTGGACATCCGGTACAAACTGGAGCTTGTGGAGACCCTCAAACGTCTTGCCCGGGAGCAGGATCTGGCGATTGTGATGAGCCTTCACGAGCTGGACCTGATCCGCCGCTGCGGCGATCAGGTCGTGTGCCTGAAGGACGGCGCCGTGGACCGGATCGGAACGAGGGAGTCCTGCGGGGACCCGGCCTATCTGGAGCGCCTCTACGGCCTCCCGGCGGGAAGCCTTGAGGAAGGGAGCCGTCCGGAGCTCCGGCATTACGTCCGGTCGGAGGGAAAACGGCTGCGCTGCGGATTTACCACGGGAACCTGCGCCGCCCTGGCGGCCTCCGGCGCGGCAAAGCGGCTCCTGCTGGGCTTTTGGCCGGAGACCGTAAGCCTGACCACCCCGAAGGGCCTTCGGGTGGAGGTCCCCCTGGAGGAGAAGGAGGCCGGGGACAAATGCGCCCGCTGCGGCGTCCGGAAGGACGCGGGGGACGACGTGGACTGCACGGCAGGCGCCCTCATTCTCGCGCAGGTGGAACTGTCCGAAGGAGCGGGGATCCAGATCTGCGGCGGAGAAGGTGTCGGTCGGGTGACGAGACCGGGTCTCGATCAGAAGGTGGGGGAAGCGGCCATCAACTCCGTGCCCCGGCGGATGATCCGGGAGGCGGTGGAGGAGATCTGCCGGGCCGCGGACTATGTGGGCGGCCTGAGGGTAACGGTCTCCGTACCGGAAGGGGAGAAGCTGGCCGAAAAGACCTTCAACCCGGAACTGGGTATCGTGGGAGGCATCTCCATTCTTGGCACCTCCGGGATCGTGGAGCCCATGAGCCGTCAGGCGCTGGTGGACACGATCTGTCTGGAGCTGCGGCAGCGGTTCGCCGAGGGAAACGATAAACTGATCCTCACCCCGGGAAACTACGGAATGGACTATATCCGGGCGGAAAAGCTCTGCGAACTGGGCGTCCCCGCCGTCAAGTGCTCCAACTTCATCGGCGAAGCGCTGGACGAGGCCGTCTCGCTGGGATACCGGCAGGTCCTGCTGGTGGGACACATTGGAAAGCTGGTCAAGCTGGCGGGCGGGATCATGAACACCCACTCCCGTCAGGCAGACTGCCGCCGGGAATTGATGACCGCCCACGCCGCGCTGTGCGGGGGCTCCCCGACGTTGTGCCGGGACCTCATGGGCTGCGCCACGACGGACGCGTGTCTGGAGCTTCTGCGGGAGGGCGGCCTAATGGAGCCGGTCATGAAGAGCCTCGCCGAGGCCATCGGGAAGACGCTTACCCGCCGGGCGGGTGAGAACTGCCGGATCGGAGCGATCCTGTTTTCCGGCGGGAACGTCCGGGTCTGCATGACCCGGGAGGCGGAGGAACTGATGAAAGACTGGACAGATGGGAGGAAGTAGCCATGGTGCATTTTGTGGGCGCCGGACCCGGCGCGCCGGATCTCATTACCCTGCGGGGAAAGAAGCTGCTGCAGGAGGCGGACGTGGTGATCTACGCAGGGAGTCTGGTCAACCCGGTGCTTCTTGGCTTCTGCCGGGAGGACTGCCGGATCCTCAACAGCGCGGAAATGACGCTGGAGCAGGTCATAGATTCGGTCAAGGCCGCCGAGAGAGAACAAAAGACCACGGTCCGGCTCCATACCGGGGACCCCAGCGTCTATGGGGCCGTCAGAGAGCAGATGGACCTGCTGCGGGAGGCGGGGATCCCCTTTGACATGACCCCCGGCGTCTCCAGCTTCTGCGGCGCGGCAGCGGCGGTAGAGACAGAGTATACCCTGCCCGGGGTCAGCCAAACCGTCATCCTTACCCGCATGGCGGGCCGGACGCCGGTGCCGGAACGGGAGAGCATCGCGTCTCTTGCGCGGCACGGCAGCGCCATGGTGATCTTCCTGTCTGCGGGGATGCTGGAGAAGCTGCAGGAGGCCCTCCTGGAGGGCGCCTATACCGACAGGACGCCGGCGGCGCTTGTTTACAAGGCCACATGGCCGGAGGAGAAGATCGCCTATTGCCCCCTGGGAAAGCTGGCCGAGACAGGCACGGCCCAGGGGATCTCCCGGACAGCGCTGGTGCTGGTGGGAGATTTCCTCGGAGACGGGTATGAGCGGAGCAGACTTTACGATCCGTCCTTCGCGACGGGATACCGGGAGGCGTCTACATGACCGTTCGGCTGATTGCGTTTACGGATCGGGGCGAGGAACTGGCCCTGAGCCTGGGCAGGGAGCTTCCCGGGGAGGTTTCCCGCTGCGGCGGTTCCCTGCCTCTTGCGGACTGGACGGAGCTCGCCTTTCGGGAGGCGGACGGCCTGATATTCGTGGGAGCCGCCGGCATTGCGGTCCGGGCCATTGCGCCGTATCTGCGGGGCAAGTCCGTGGATCCGGCCGTGGTGGTGGTGGACGAGGCGGGACAGTTTGCCGTTCCGCTGCTCTCGGGGCATCTGGGCGGCGCCAACGACCTGGCCCGGAGAGTTGCCGCTCTGTGCGGCGCCGCTCCGGTCATCACCACCGCCACGGACATCCGGGGCGCCTTTGCGGTGGACGAATGGGCCAGGCGTCAGGGGTGTGCGGTCAGGAATCCGGAGCGGATCAAGACGGTTTCCGCCGCCCTCCTGTCCGGCGGGACTGTGCGGATCGGGAGTGACTGGCCCATCTGCGGCGCGCCGCCGGAGGGGATAGAAATGGCTGACGCGGAACCCTTTGACGCGGTATTGAGCATCCGCGAAGGGAGCGGGGATGCCCTCCGTCTGATCCCGCGGATCGCGGTGCTGGGAGTGGGCTGCCGGCGGGGGATCCGGGAGGAAGAACTGGAGACGGCCTTTGAGGACCTCTGCATAAAAGCGGGGATCTGCAAAGAGGCATTTTCTCTCGTCTGCAGTCTGGACCGGAAGGCCGAAGAGCCGGGACTTCTGGATTTCTGCCGCAGCTGCGGCCTTCCCCTGCGGACCTTTTCGGCGGAGGAACTGCAGTCGGTGCCCGGCGGCTTTACCGCCTCCGGCTTTGTCCGGTCCGTCACCGGCGTGGACAACGTCTGTGAGCGCAGCGCGGTGAAGGGGAGCGGCGGGACGCTTCTGGTCCCGAAGACGGCCGGAAACGGAATTACGATGGCGGCGGCGGTCATGCCGTTCGCGCCGGACTGGAGGTGGCAGTATGGGTAAAGTAGTTCTGGTGGGGATCGGTCCCGGCGACCCTGCCCACATGACACCGGCGGCGGAGACCGCTATCTCCGGCGCCGACGTTCTGTGCGGCTATACCCTCTATCTCGATCTCCTGCGGGAACGGTTTCCGGACAAGGAGACCTTTTCCACGCCCATGAGGAGGGAGACGGAGCGCTGCCGCAGAGCGGTGGAACTGGCGCAGGCGGGAAAGAACGTGGCCATGCTCTGCTCCGGCGACGCAGGCGTTTACGGTATGGCGGCGCCGGTCCTTGCGCTTTCGGAGGGCACGGACGTGGAAATCGAGGTGGTTCCAGGCATCACGGCGGCCCTGAGCGGGGCGGCGGTTCTTGGCGCGCCCCTGACGAACGATTTCTGTGTGATCTCCCTGTCAGACCACCTGACGCCCTGGGAGACCATCGAGCGGCGGCTCCGGAGCGCGGCGGCGGGAGACTTTTCCATCGTCCTCTACAATCCCCGGTCGAAACAGCGGCCGGATCACCTGCGGCGGGCCTGCGAGATCCTACTGGAGCTGAAGTCCCCGGAGACGGTCTGCGGCTGGGTTCGGAATATCGGCCGGGAGGGACAGGAGGCAAACATCGTCACGCTCTCGGAGCTGGGGAATCAGGAACTGGACATGTTCTGTACCGTATTCGTCGGCGCCTCCGTCACCCGGAGGATCGGGGCATACATGGTGACGCCGAGGGGGTACGATCTGTGAAGACGCTGATTTTTGGCGGCGCGGCGGAGGGCCGGCTGCTGGCAGGAATGGTCCCCGCCCTGGGACATGAGGTCACCGTTCAGGTAGCGACGGAGCTCGGAGCGGAGGAACTGAAGGGCTGCCCCTGCAGGGTCAGAACGGGGAGACTGGACGCCCGGGAAATGACAGAGCTTGTTCGGGAATTCGACCTGGTCATTGACGCCACCCACCCCTATGCGGCGGAGGCGTCCCGGAATATCCGGCAGGCCTGCCGGACCGCAGATGTTCCGCTGCGGCGGGTCCTGCGGGCGGCGTCGGAACCGGGGGACTGCGTCCGGGTAGGGAGCTGCGGCGCGGCGGCCGCCTATCTTTCTCGCAGGCCCGGAAACGTAATGATCGCCACCGGCTCCAAGGAACTGCCGGCCTACGGCTGCCTGGATCCCGGGCGTCTGTACCCCCGTGTGCTGCCCACCCATGAGGCGCTGACGGTATGCGAGAAGATGGGAATTGCCCACAGCCACATCCTGGCCCTGCAGGGGCCCTTCTCCCTGGAAATGAATGCGGCCATGCTCCGGCAGTACCGGATCCGGTATCTGGTCACCAAGGATGGGGGAAAGCAGGGGGGCTTTGAAGAGAAGCGGGAAGCCGCGCGGCGCTGCGGCGCGGAGCTTGTCCTGGTGGCAAGACCGGAGGACAGCGGGATCTCAATGGAAGAGCTGATGGCTGAATTGGAGGGAATGGCATGAAGGTAACGCTGATCGGGATGGGCTGCGGCCCGGAAACCCTCACGGCTGAGGCATATGCGGCATTGGCCGCGGCGGATCTCTGCGTGGGAGCCACCCGGCTGCTCGGATACCTGCCGGAGTCAGATGCAGAGCGGATCGCGGAATACCGTCCCGGGGCCATTTGCGCGCTGCTAGAGGAAAAAGCGCCGGAACGGGCCTGCGTCCTCCTCAGCGGCGACAGCGGCTTTTACTCCGGTGCGGCAAAGCTCCTGCCGCTTCTGCGGGGCCAGGGAATGGAGGTCCGGACTTTGCCCGGCGTCTCCAGCCTCCAGGTCCTGGCGGCGAAGCTGGGACGCCCCTGGCAGAACTGGATCCTCCGCTCCGCCCACGGGACGGCATGCGATCCGGTTCCCGCGGTCATGCAGGGCCGGCCGGCCCTCTTCCTGACCTCCGGCGCGGAGGGACCGGGGGACCTGTGCCGCTCGCTGACGGAGGCGGGACTCGGCGACCTGCCTGTGACAGTGGGAGAGGATCTGGGACAGAAGTCTGAGCGGATCGTCAGGGGAACTGCGGCGGAGTTCGCCGGGAAGGAGTTTGCGCCGCTGAATCTGCTTCTGGCGGAACCGGCGCCCCGGTATCCGGCCCGGACGCCTGGCATCCCTGACGGGGAATTCCTGCGGGAACAGGTGCCCATGACCAAACAGGAGGTCCGGGCGGTGATCCTTGCCAAGCTGGCGGTGGGGCCGGAGGACGTCTGCTGGGACGTGGGCGCAGGTACCGGCAGCGTCAGCGTGGAGATCTCTCAGCACGCGGAAGCCGTCTACGCCGTGGAGCGGAATCCGGACGCCGCAGTGCTGATCCGGCGGAACCGGGAACGCTTCTGCGCCTGGAATCTGCGCCTGATCGAGAAAGAGGCACCCCAGGCCCTGGCGGAACTGCCAAAGCCGGACGCGGTCTTTATCGGCGGCAGCGGAGGCCGTCTGGAGGAGATCCTGGAGGCGGTTTACCGGGCCAATTCGGAGGCGCGGATCTGTGTCTCCGCCATCGCGCTGGAGACTCTGCACCGCGCGGCTGAGACTCTTCAGCGGCTGGGCCTCGAGGCGGAGGTGACGCAGATCGGTGTGAGCCGGACACGGGAAGCCGGATCGCTCCATCTCCTGACCGCCCAGAACCCGGTATTCCTCATTACGGGGGTGAGGAGATGAGACGGCTCCTGATCACGGCCATGTCCAGCGGGGGCGGAAAGACGGTCCTGACCTGCGGACTGATGCGGGCGTATGCGCGCCGGGGCCTGCGGGTCTCGGGCTTCAAGTGCGGCCCGGACTATATCGATCCCATGTTCCACACCCGGGTCCTAGGCGTTGAAAGCCGGAATCTTGACCTGTTTCTCCAGGGAGAGGACGGGATCCGGCAGACCCTGACCCGGCAGGAGGGTGACCTGGCGATCCTGGAGGGGGCCATGGGCTATTACGACGGAGTCGGCGGCACCGTGGAGGCCAGTGCCTGGCAGGTCTCCTGCGTTACGGACACGCCGGCCCTGCTGGCGGTGCGGCCCCGAGGCCAGAGCCTGACCCTGGCGGCGCAGATCCGTGGCCTTATGGAATTCCGCCGGCCTTCCCGTATCGCCGGCCTCTTTCTGATGGACTGCACGCCGTCCCTCTATTCCCACCTGCGGCCCATTCTGGAGCGGGAGACCGGACTTCCCGTCCTGGGGTACCTGCCGCACATGAAGGAGGCGGAGCTGCAGTCGCGACATCTGGGACTGGTGACAGCCTCGGAGATCGAAGACCTCTCCGCCCGGATCGACGCAGTGGCCGATGCGCTGGCGCGGTACGCGGATCTGGACGGGATCCTGTCCCTGACGGAAGATTCGGTTGACATAACGCGGAGCAGCGAACTTCCGGAACCGAGGTGCCGCATCGCCGTTGCCCGAGACGAGGCCTTCTCCTTCTACTACGCAGATAATCTTGACGCACTCCGGGAGGCCGGAGCGGAGCTTGTCTTCTTCAGCCCACTGCGGGACAGGGAATTGCCGGAGGCCGACGGTCTGTATCTGGGGGGCGGCTATCCGGAGCTGTACCTGCAGTCGCTCTCCGAAAACGTCTCCATGGGACGTAGCGTATTCGATTCGGTTTCAGGCGGCCTTCCCACTGTGGCGGAATGCGGCGGATTCCTCTACCTTCAGAAGGAGATTCGGGACCGGGACGGGAAGACTTGGCCCATGGCAGGCGTACTTCCCGGAACTGGTTTCCCCACCGACCGGCTTCAGCGGTTTGGGTATCTGACCGTTTTGCCGGAGAAGGACAGCTTGCTCTTCCGAAGGGGAGAGGAGGTCCCCGCTCACGAGTTCCACTACTGGGACTGCACTGTGTGCGGAGAGGACCTGATTGCCCGGAAGTCCGGGGGCAGGACCTGGCGGTTCGGATCTGTCGGGGAGACGCTATATGCCGCCTTTCCCCATCTGCACTGGGGCGGATCGATCCCCATGGCGAAACGGCTGGCTGACGCGGCGGCGAAGGTACGGGAGGGAAAGAAATGACGCTGGAGGAACTGATTTCCGAGATCCGGCCTGCGGATGCAAAGGCGGCTGAGGCGGCAAAGCGCCGCTGGAACGGCCTTGCCAAGCCGCTGGGAAGTCTCGGGGTACTGGAGGAGAATATCGTCAGGATCGCGGCGCTGACCGGCAGGGAAGATGTGCATCTGGAACAGCGGGTGCTCCTGGTCTTCTGTGCGGACAACGGCGTCATCCGGCAGGGAGTCAGTCAGTCGGACCATACAGTCACCTCTGCCGTGGCGGCTTCTCTGGGACGGGGGGACAGCACCGTCTGCCATATGGCGAGTTTTGTGAACTGTGCCGTAATTCCTGTGGATATCGGTATGGCGGAAAGGACGCCACCCGGGGTCCTTCCCCGGAAGGTGCGCGCCGGGACGGCAGACATCTCAGAGGGACCGGCTATGACCCGGGAGGAGTGCCTGCAGGCTATCTTCACAGGCGCGGAACTGGCCTTGCAGCAGGCAGAGACGGGAACAGATCTCCTGCTTCTGGGCGAAATGGGCATCGGGAACACCACCACAGCCACGGCTGTGGCCTGCGTCCTGACCGGCCGGGATCCCGAAGCGTTGACAGGCCGGGGGGCCGGACTCTCCGACGACGGCCTGCGAAGGAAGATCGACGCGATCCGCCGGGCCATCGGTACGAACTGTCCCGATCCCGGCGACCCGGTAGACGTCCTGCAGAAGGTGGGAGGACTGGATCTGGCGGCGCTGTGCGGCGCGTGTCTGGGTGGAGCGGCCGCCCGGCTCCCGGTCCTTCTGGACGGGAGTATCACCAATGCCGCGGCACTGTGCGCCATCGGGCTCTGTCCGGATGTGCGGGACGCCCTGATCGCGTCCCATATCTCTCAGGAGCCGGCGGCTAAGGTACTATTGGATGCGCTGAACCTTACGCCCTGCATCTCGGCGGGACTGCGACTTGGCGAGGGCGGCGGCGCCGTCCTGGCTCTGCCGCTTCTGGATCAGGCTTTGGCGGTCTACCGGAGCGGCCACACCTTCGGCGCTCTGGGCATCGAGGCCTACACCCCACAGTAAAGGATGTTGTTATGTTTACCTTGGTCATTGGCGGAAGCGCCAGCGGGAAAAGCGAATTCGCCGAACGGCACGTCCTCTCTCTGGACGGACCACGGCTCTATATCGCGACAATGGAGCCGTTTGGAGTAGAGGCACAGGCCCGGATCGCGCGGCATCGCGCGGCGAGACGTGACCGTGGATTCGAGACGGTGGATAGTTATGTAAACTTAACGGACCTTGAGATCCAGAAGGGTGCCAACGCCCTTCTGGAGGATCTGGGCAACCTGACCGCCAATGAGCTATTCCGACCGGACGGGGATGTCGGGAGGGTCGTTCCCGGTATAGAGCACCTCCTTGCCCGGTGCCGGCACATGACCGTTGTGACGAATGAGGTCTTTTCCGGAGGAAAGGACTACGAAGGGGAAACGCTCCGATATCTCCGGGAGCTGGCGCAGATCAACCGGGTCCTGGCCGCAAGAGCGGACCTGGTCGTGGAGGTGGTCTGCGGATTGCCCAACCTGCTGAAGGGGGAATTCTTATGACGCTGCTTCAAACCATAGCCGTGGCCTTTTCCATGTTCTCCGCCGTCCCCATGCCGCAGTTTTCTTGGGACAGGCGGAATATGCGCTACGCGCTTTGCGCGTTTCCGTTGGTTGGGGTCCTGATCGGTCTTGCCAGCTGGGCCGCCGTCTGGGTCTCAGGAGCTTTGAATCTTCCGGGACTTCTGCGTGGCGCCCTCCTGAGCCTTCTTCCGGTCCTCCTGACGGGCGGGATCCATCTGGACGGGTACGCCGACACCTGCGACGCGCTTGCCAGTCACGCCGATCCTGCCAGGAAGCAGGAGATCCTGAAGGATCCCCATGTGGGTTCCTTCGCGGTCATCCGCCTCTGCGGCCACTTTCTCCTGACCTTTGCCCTGTGGACAAGCATTCCATGGTATCTGCCCGTACCCATCCTGCTTTCCTTCTGCCTGAGCCGGACCCTGTCCGGTCTGGCGGTGGCGTCCTTTCCGATGGCGAAGAACACGGGCCTTGCCCATACCTTTGCGGAGGCGGCGGACAAGAAACGGGTGCGGACGGTGCTGATTGTCTTCGACCTTGCCCTGTGCGCCGGTATGTGCCTGTGCGGGATCGGCGGCGCCCTCATGGCACTGGCCGCCCACCTGGTCTTTCTCTGCTATTTTCGGATGAGCAGGAGGCAGTTCGGCGGCCTGTCCGGGGATCTGGCTGGATGGTTTCTGGTACAGGCGGAGAAATGGATGCTGATCGCGCTGACACTCTGGCAGTTTACGGAGGTGCTCTTATGATCTTTGTCACGGGCCCGCTGTTTGCGGGAAAAGAGGAATACATCTGCGGCGCGCTGGGTTGGAGCCCGGAGGAGTTCCGGAAGCATGCGGTCCGGGACGTGCAGGAGCTCCCGCTGTCAGGGGACCTGGACGAATTGGCGGACTCGCTCTGCCGCTGCGCCGTAGTCGTCGCTACAGAGGTGGGCGGCGGCGTGGTGCCCGTGGACCCGGTGGAACGGGAACGGCGGGAACGGGCCGGCCGTCTGAGCTGTCTGCTTGCCCGGCGGGCCGAAACGGTGATCCGGGTCCAGTGCGGGCTGCCGCAGCTTCTGAAGGGAAAGTTCCCCGGCCCCGGTCCGGAGCTGCCGCAGGGGGGAGAAGGACTGTGACGATCGTATACGGAGCGCTCCTCAGCTTCCTGCTGGACCTTCTGCTTGGGGACCCTGCATGGATGCCACATCCGGTGGTTTATATGGGAAAGGTCATCTCCTGGTCGGAAAAGCGGCTGCGGAACAGGTTTCTTGCCACGGAGAAGGGGGAGTTCCGGGCAGGACTCCTGCTGGCCGTCTGCCTTCCGCTGCTGACAGTCGCGGTTTCCGGCGGGGCAGTGTGGCTGTTCTGGAAGGTCCATCCCGGGCTGGGATTTCTCCTGAACGTCCTCTGGGGATGGCAGGCTCTTGCCATGCGGGATCTGCGCAAGGAGAGCGTCAACGTCTACCGAAAGCTCAGGGAGGATACCCTTCCTGCCGCCAGAGAGGCGGTGGGTCGGATCGTTGGCAGAGAGACAGCACAGCTGAGCGCCGGGGGAGTCGTGAAGGCTGCCGTGGAGACGGTGGCAGAGAACTTCTCTGACGGCGTCGCAGCCCCGATGCTCTACCTTCTGATCGGCGGCGCGCCGCTCGCCCTCGGCTACAAGGCTGTCAACACCATGGACAGTATGATCGGCTATCGGAACGAGAGATACCTGTTTTTCGGAAGAGCGGCGGCAAAGCTGGACGACGGAGCGAACTACATTCCCGCCCGTCTCTCGGCGTTTCTCCTCATGGCTGCGGCGGGATTGAGCGGACAGAGCGTAAAGGGCGCATACCGGATCTGGAGACGGGACAGACGGAACCACGCCAGTCCCAACTCCGCCCAGACAGAGTCCGTCATGGCCGGCGCCCTGGGGGTGGAGCTGGGGGGACCGGCCCGGTATTTCGGACAGCTCGTGAACAAGCCCACCATCGGCGATCCCCTCCGCCCGGTGGAGCCGGAGGACATCCTGAGGGCAAACCGGATGCTCTACTGGGGCGGTTTTCTCAGCCTTCTGCTTCTGTGCGGGCTTCGGACACTTCTCTTCCTTGTGATCCTGTAGGAGGAATCATCATGACCTGGAATCACGGCGGCAACTGGGCCGGATTTGAATACTCGACCGGAAAGCGGCCCCTGGACTTTTCCGCCAGCGTCAGTCCGCTGGGAATGCCGGAGGAGGCCCGTCTGGCTGCCGCAGCGGCGCTCAGGCAGGCGGGGGCCTACCCGGATCCCCTGTGCCGGGGCCTCCGGAATGCCCTGTCCGGGCATCTGGGCGTCCCGCCGGAGCAGATCCTCTGCGGAAACGGCGCCTCCGACCTGATCTACCGGCTTGCCATTGCGCTCCGGCCCGGGTGTGCGCTTCTGACCGCGCCGGCCTTTTCGGAGTACGAGGCCGCCCTGTCTCTGACCGGGTGCCGGGTCCGGCGGTTTCCCCTGCGGGAGGACAACGGTTTCCGTCTGGAGGAGGATTTCCTGGATCAGATCACCCCGGAACTGGATGCGGTATTCCTGTGCAGTCCCAACAATCCCACCGGCAGGACCGTGGAGCCGTGCCTCCTGAAAAGGATCCTGGAACGGTGCAGAGCGTGCGGGGTATGGCTCGTTCTGGACGAATGCTTTCTGGACTTTCTGAAGGATCCGTCGGGGCATACGCTTCTGCCGGAGCTGGAGGGCCGTAGCCTCCTGATCCTCCGGGCGTTTACGAAGTTTTACGGCATGGCGGGACTGCGTCTGGGTTATTGCCTCTGCGCCGATACAGAGCTTCTTGACCGCATGGCCCGGTCCGGGCCCCCCTGGCCGGTGTCCCATCCGGCGCAGGAGGCGGGGATCGCCGCCCTGAAGGAAACCGGATACGCCCGCCTGCTGCGGGAGTTGATCCGGTCCCAGCGGCCGAAGCTTGCGGAGGGACTGGAGACCCTTGGCTTCCGGGTCGTTCCGGGAGAGGCCAATTTCCTGCTGTTTCATGCCGGTAGCGGACAGCTGGGGGATCGGCTCAGACAGCGGGGCATCCTGATCCGGGACTGCCGGAACTTTTACGGACTGGGTCCGGGCTGGTACAGGACGGCGGTCCGGACGGAGGAGGAAAACGCGGCGCTTTTGGCGGCAATGCGGGAGGTGACAGACCCATGGCAAAACGGATCATGATCCAGGGGACCATGTCCGGAGCAGGGAAAAGCCTGCTGGTGACGGCCCTGTGCCGGATCTTTACGCAGGACGGCTACCGGACGGCTCCCTTCAAAAGTCAGAATATGGCTCTGAACAGCTTCATCACTGCAGACGGGAAGGAGATGGGCCGGGCACAGGTCCTGCAGGCTCAGGCGGCAGGAAAGGAACCGGACGTGCGGATGAACCCCATTCTCCTGAAGCCATCCAGCGACGTGGGCTCCCAGGTCATCGTCAACGGGGAGGTCCGGGGGGACTACCGGGCGGCAGACTACTTCCGGATGAAGCGGAGCCTGATCCCGGATATCCTGCGGGCATATGAGGGCCTGGCGGCGGAGAACGACATCCTGGTCATTGAGGGAGCCGGGTCTCCAGCGGAGATCAACCTGAAGGCAGACGACATCGTGAATATGGGCCTGGCGGAGCTGGTGAACGCGCCGGTGGCGCTGGTGGGGGATATCGACCCGGGCGGCGTATTCGCCCAGCTCTACGGCACAGTGGCGCTTCTGGAGGAGCGGGAGCGCCGGCGCATCGTGGGCACGATCATCAACAAATTCCGGGGGGATGTATCTCTGCTGGAGCCGGGCCTTCAGATGCTGGAGGAGCTGACCGGCGTGCCGGTTCTGGGCGTGGTGCCCTATACAAGGGTGGACCTGGACGATGAGGATTCGCTGTCGCCCCGTTTCGGCCGGCGGGAGACGGAACGGCCTGTGGACATCGCGGTGATCCGTCTGCCCCACATCTCCAACTTTACGGACTTTGCGCCGCTGGAGCGGCATCCTGCCCTGGGCCTGCGGTACGTGGAGCGGGAAAAGGAACTTGGAACGCCGGATTTCCTGATCCTCCCGGGGACGAAGAACACCATGGGGGACCTGAAGTGGATGCGGCAAAACGGTCTGGAGGACGCTGTCAGGAGACTGTGGGAACAGGAGGTCCCGATCCTGGGCGTCTGCGGCGGCTATCAGATGCTGGGACGGCGCCTCTGCGACCCGGAGGGCGCGGAGTACGGCGGGGAAATGGCAGGTATTGGCCTGCTTCCGGCGGACACCCGCTTTTCCCGCCTGAAGACCACCGTACAGACCGAAGCCTCCATACCTGCCGGGCCCTTTGCCGGGGCAAAGCTCCGGGGGTATCAGATCCATTTGGGCCGGACGGAGACAGAGGCGGAACCCTTCTGCATCCTGCCCGACGGCACTGCGGACGGAGCGGTCAGCGGCCTCGTCTTCGGTACCTATCTCCACGGACTCTTCGACTCCGGGGAGCTGTCAGCCGCTCTGGCGGACTGGCTGTTCCGGCGGAAGGGACTGGAGCCGGTCCCGGTGCAGGTGGAGACCCACCGGGACTATCAGGAGCGGCAGCTGGATCTTCTGGCGGATACCGTCCGGAAGAGTCTCAATATGGCCGCGATCTATCGGGCAATGGAGGAATACGAGCATGGATAAGGGACTGGTGCATCTGTATTACGGAGAGGGAAAAGGGAAGACTACTGCAGCCATGGGCTTGGTGCTCCGGGCGCTGGGGCAGGGCATGCGGGTAGTTATCGTCCAGTTTCTAAAGAGCGGGACAAGCGGAGAACTCGAACCCCTTCGCCGGCTGGGCGCCGCCGTCTATTCCGGAAAAGCCGGCGCGAAATTCACATTTCAGATGACCCGGGAAGAAAAGGCCGAGACCGCAGCCATGCACGACCGGATGCTCCGGGAGGCCCTGTCGGTGGAATGCGACCTGCTGATCCTGGATGAGCTATGCGCCGCAAGGCAGACCGGACTTCTGGACGAAGCGCTGGCAAAGCGGGCGGTCCTGGACCGTCCCGCAGGCCGCGAGACAGTCATAACCGGGAGACAGCCGGAGGCATGGATGCTGGAGGCGGCGGACTACGTCACGGAGATGCGCTGCCACCGGCACCCCTATGAGCAGGGGATCGCCGCCAGAAGGGGGATCGAATTCTGATGGAGTATCGTAAGCCGGCGGACATTGAGCGCCGCAGTATGGAGATCATCGGGGAAGAGCTTTCCCGGCGGGGAATCGCTCTTCCGGAGGACATTGCCCCGGTGATGAAACGGGTCATCCACACCACGGCGGATTTTGAGTATCTGGATACGCTGACCTTCACCCGGGACGCGGTGGACCTGGGCGTCCGGGCGCTTCAGGACGGGACCCCTATCGTGACGGACACCAAAATGGCGCTGGCGGGGATCAGCAAGCCTGGCCTTGGAAAGCTGGGCAGCCGGGCCATGTGCTATATGGCGGATGACGATGTGGCGGAGGAGGCAAAGAAACGGGAGACCACCCGTGCGGCAGTATCCGTGGAAAAGGCGGTCATGGAAGCGCCCGGCTGTATCTACGCTGTGGGAAATGCCCCGACAGCCCTTCTGGAATTGATCCGGCAGATGGAGCGGGGGTTTCGGCCCGCGCTGATCATCGGCGTCCCCGTGGGATTTGTAAACGTAGTGGAGGCCAAGGAGGCCACACTGTCCGTCTGCAGGGAGCTGAACGTCCCGGCGATCGTCGCGCGGGGACGCAAGGGCGGCAGCACCGTCGCAGCAGCGATCTGCAACGCGCTGATCTACCGGGCGGCGGACCGGAAGGAGCGCTGACCCTCCGTCTCAAATCTGAAACAATAAAGATCGTTCCACAGACGGCCGAACCGGCTGCCTGTGGAACGCTTTTTGTCTGTGTCTGCGGCGGCTGGAAAGCTGACAGATCAGGTCAGAAAACCTGCCTGACGCGTTCCCGGTACTGCCGAAGCTTCTTCTCGTCATGCTCCCCCATGAACTTCCGAATGTAGGAAAGCAGTTCCACCTTTTCCTCCGGAATCCGGCACTTCACATGGAACAGATTGGAGGCGTGCTCATTCATAAAGATCGTATCGTTGGTCAGACAGCGAACCAGCTCATGGATCTCCTCCAGCTTTTCCATCTCGGTGGATTCCGTGTAGAGCCCCTTTTCCACCGCCCGGAACAGCGGCGTTCCCGGCACAACAGTGAGCATGGAGGTGTTGACCATGGTGGGGTGCAGGCCGTCATAGAGCTTCGCTGTCAGCTGCGCGTTGGTCAGCCCATATCCGTGTCCGCCGGCTCCGTTCAGGAAATTGACGATGAAGGGGAGGCCGGAGGCGTCGATCTTCTCCAGCTGCTCCCGGGCCTGGGCGGCGGTATAGCCTTTATTGATTCGCTTCAGCACCACGTCATCGCCGGATTCCACACCGATATAGGGATTGGCGAATCCCAGGCTGCCATGTTCCGCAGTTCTTCCTCTGTCTTGTCGTAAAAGTTGTCGATTCTTGCATAGCCGCCGATGGTCTGTACCGAGGGAACGTATTTGTGCAGCAGCTCCGCCGTTTCATCAGCACGTCGTAGTCCGCCGCAAAGCCATCGGCGCCCTGGAGAAAGATCCGCTTCGGCGCGCCAAAGTATCTGGGGATCTCCCGGATGTCTGCCTCGATCTCTGCCAGCGTTGATTTCCGGAACTTCTGATCCTTGAAGTAGGTGCAAAACAGGCAGGTGTTGTGGGAGCACCCTTCTGTGGTCTGGAGAAAGCCGTCCGCCGTCTCATAGGGCGGACAGTTGATGCCTCCCGCAAAATTCATAAAGCCATTCCTCCTCTTACAGAGTTCTTTTGTTTCTGCGGACCGCCGCCATCCGGTCCAGGTCGCCGTGCCGGATCGCATCATCCAGGGCGGCGATGATCTTCTCTTTCCTGCTCAGGAAGTTCGGACCGGTCAGATTGGCGGCTACCGTGTGATGGGTGATGAAGGAGCAGTCCACGGTCAGATTCTCCACAAAGAGCTTCAGCTCCTCCAGCATCTCCTTTTCGGAAAGGGGGTCGAATTCTTCCCGGCGGGCCTCCTCCAATAGCGGCGTCCCGGGGAACAGGGTCAGCCCGCCGGTTCCCACCAGCATGGGCTTACACTGACTGAAAATCTCAGCGGAGTGGATGGCGTGCTCCCGGCTGTGGGACTTTCCGGCGACGCCGTTGAGGAAGGTCATCCAGTAGTCGATCCCGGCCTCCTCCAGCTTGTGGCACTGCTCCAGAATATCGGAGGCGTGGTAGCCCTTGTGGATCCGGTCCAGGGTCCAGTCGTCGCCGCTCTCCACGCCGAGAGAGATCTCCCGCATGCCCAGATCCTTCAGCTTTTTGAGTTCTTCCACGGTCTTGTTTCTCAGATCGGTGACCCGTCCGGCCAGATAGATATATTCCATCTTCGGCAGGTACTTGCGGATCATCTCAAAAATCGGGGCAAGCTTGTTATAGGTCGGTGCAAGGGAATTGGCGCTGAGAAGCTGGATCGTCCGGGCGTCGGGATCCAGTTGGGCGATCTCCTGCAGGTCCTCCTCGATCCATTCCATCGGGGACATCCGGAAGGGCACGTCCTTGTACATGGTGCAGAATTTGCACCTGTTATGGGTGCAGCCCTGGGTGATTTCCAGCAGCGGCCAGGTGGGCCAGTAGGGGTTTCTATAGACAGTTCCGGTAAAATGCAAATTTTTCCTCCTTCATAAAACCTGTTTCGTTCTTCTGTCCCTATTTTACGATTTGTACTTGCTTTGTTCCATATACAAAAGTATAATAGTGATAAGAAAACTTACACTTTTTGCATTTTGTAAGAGGGAGGAGCCTTATGGCCCAAATCACGAAACGATGGATCGCGGAAAAGATGCGGGAGCTCATGAAACGCAAATCCATCGATAAGATCCGCGTCACGGAGATCTGCAGGCTGGCAGAGATCGAACGGCCGACCTTCTACTATCATTTCCGGGACAAGTACGACCTGGTCGCCTGGATGTTCTGCACAGACGCCTACGGTACGGACATCACCTCTGTTGCCTCTGCTGCAGCAGGGATGAACAAGATGAAGCAGGAGATACTCTTTTACAAGCGCGCCTACGAAGACTCGTCTCAAAACGCGCTATGGCACTATATGCTCGAGTATTTTGTCCGGCGGTATACGGAACTGGCCAAAGAGAAGCTGGGCACGGATACGCTGGATCCCCAGCTTGCCTACAGCATCCGCTTTTACTGCATGGGCTCCGTGGGCATGACACAGGAATGGGTGCTGGGCGACAACGTTACCTCAGCCGAGACGGTCGTACGGATGATGTTCGCCTCTATGCCGGAATCGCTGAAAACAGTCTTCTTCACGGAGGAAGTGGAAAACTGAATGCGTTAGCATTCAGATCCTTGGCGGGTTTAACCTGTCGCCGACCGATGGAAACGGGACGATTTCAGCCGCCGGAACGTCAGATGGTATGGACGTTCTCATCAGCAGTTTCCCCAAACCGGGATCCGGCGGCTTCTATCCGTACTACCTGATAAAGTACGCCCTGATCGTCAAAGACGCGGAGACCTTGGACGAACTGAATGAAGCGGCGGCAATGTCGCAAGACGGCATAACGCTGGAAAATACAGCATATTGGGACGGGATGGAATCCGGCAGTGAGGTGGTTTACAGCTACTTCCCCTATGTCGATAAAGAACTGGTGGAACATCCCTCGGCGGATAACGGGTATGTCGCTGAATTCAAGGTGATCATTAACAAGTACGCTGAGGACCTGGATCCCACCTCTGACGTTCTGGCGATCCGGGATATTCTGTCCGATAATCTGCGTTTTCTCCCGGATTCTCTGGTGATCACACCTTCGGCAGATTCGATCGAGGTTCAGCATGATGCAGACACCAATACGCTGACGTTCCTGAACGTACCGGATGAAACGATGTTTGAAATCAGCTATCAGGTGAGAGTGCTTGGGCAGGGAGGCGTCAGCTACTCCAACACGGTTCAGTTCGGGAAATACGAAAAGACGATTGAAGAAAACACTGTAATCGGGTCTTCCGGTGGCGGATCGGCCAGCAATCCGAGCATCACGCTGATCAAGAGAGATGCCGATTCCATTTCCACCACCCTGGCCGGTGCCACCTTCCAGCTGTTTTATATGCAGGGAAGCGATCAGATCCCTGTTTTGGACCAAAACGGCGATCCGGTGACCTTCACGACCGGTTCGGACGGCTCGGTTCTGATTGTCGGAAATCAGCTGAGCCTTGGATGGGCGCTCTGGACCGGAAGGACATATTGCCTTGTGGAGATTGTGGCTCCGGTTGGATATGAGCTGGACACGACGCCCACCTACTTCGTGCTGTCGAATATGCCCGCAAGCCAGATCGAATACGACATTACGGGCGATCAGTTCAGTATCCAGGATACACCCCTGCACATATCGATCCCCGTAAAGAAGACCTGGATCGGGCCGGAAGGGCAGAGCGTCACGGTTTATCTGATGGCAGGGGACACGAAAGTCGCGGAAGCCGTGCTCGACGCGTCCAACAACTGGGAGTACACGTTTGAGGACCTGGATCAATATGACAACGGAACAGAGATCGCGTACTGGATCGCTGAGGAAGACCTGCCGAACTACAGTTCCGAGATCGTTCCTAACGGGGACGGATCCTTTACCATCGTCAACACCAATATCGAGACGATCGACATCCCGGTGACAAAGCAATGGGTCGGCGAGCCTATGGATTCCGTTACTGTATACCTGAGCGCAGACGGTACGATCATTGATTCCGCCGAATTGACCGCCTCGGTGGGCTGGCAGCAAACCTTCTCGGGTCTACCGAAGTATGACAGTACCGACGGACACAAAATTGAGTACGATGTAGCCGAGGGTGAGACACCCGGATACAGCCAGGGCCGCAGCGGCACTGTGGAGACGGGATTTACCTTCACGAATACGATCACCGGAAAGGTTTCGATCCCGGTCACCAAGGTCTGGGTCGGCCCCGAGACGGAAAGCGTCACGGTAAACCTGCTGATCGGTGACACAAAGGTCGCGGAGGCAGTGCTCGACGCGAACAACAACTGGCAGTATACCTTTACGGATCTTGAGAAGTACCAAAACGGAGAGGAGATCACGTACAGGATCGAGGAGATCAGCATCCCCGGCTACAGTTCCGAGATCGTCCCCAACGAGGATGGATCCGTTACCATTGTCAATTTGCAAATGTCCCGCAGTATGATCTGACGGATGGACATGAGATCGTATATACCGTTGCGGAAGACGCCGTAAATGGATATACGGCAGAAATCAGCGGAGATATGAAGCAAGGGTTTATCGTAACCAATACGGAGAAGACCGCTCCGCCGTCCAACCCCCCAAGAAAACCGCAGCCCACGCCGCCAAGAAAGCCGCAGGCCGTGCCGCAGACAGGGGATCCGAACAATATACGGATTTACCTGATTGGGCTATTGATCTCCGGACTTGGACTCGGGGTGATCGGACTGATTTACAAAAGGAAGAGAGAAAAGCACGAAGACGATAAGGCAGGCTGACAGCGGACAAAAGAAGCTCAGCGGCGGTTTGATCCGTCGCTGAGCTTCCTTTCGGAGGCGAAATAGTAAAAGACTATTGTGAGAGAAGCGGAATCGCGTGCAGCCATTCCTTGACATGGGCAGGTTCCTGGGTTATGATTACTGTGAACCCGAACTATCGGCGGCGCCGGAGAAAAGAGGAATCAGTATGAAGGAGAAAACCATGATCCGGGATTTGACCCAGGGAAGCGTGACCCGGGAGCTGATTCTGTTCTCTGTGCCGTTTATCCTGTCCAATCTGCTCCAGACCATCTATAATATTGTGGATATGGTGGTGATCGGACAGTTCGTTGGGGCGGCGGGCCTGTCCGCAGTGTCTGTAGGAACGGATCTGCTCCATCTGATGACCATGTTCTGCGCTGGCTTTGCCACGGCGGGACAGATCATCATCTCCCAGTATGTGGGGAGCGGTGACAGGGAGAGCATCTCCAGGACCGTCGGCAGCATGTTCACCCTGATCCTTTCAGCGGCGGTCGTGCTGAGCGTGATCTGCTGCATCTTCGCAGATCCAATTCTCCGGGCGGTGAATACGCCGGCGGAGGCGTGGGATCAGGCGAAAAGCTATTCGATCACCTGCTTTGTGGGACTGGTGTTCGTCTTTGGATACAACATCGTCTCCGCCATTCTCCGGGGCATGGGGGACGGGAACCGCCCACTGCTGTTCATCGCCATCGCGTCTATCGTGAATCTGGTTCTGGACCTGCTGTTTGTGGCTGTGTTCCATCTGCAGGCCTTCGGTGCTGCCCTGGCCACGATCCTGGCCCAGGGGATCTCTTTCGCAGTATCTCTGGTTTATCTCTACCGGAGACGGGAAGCCTTCGGCTTTGACTTCCGGCCATCCAGCTTCCGGGTGCAGAAAGAGCAGGCGCTGAAGCTGTGCAGGATGGGCTTTCCGCTGGCCATTCAGTATGCCGCCATCATGATCTCCGTGATCTTTGTGAACGCCTTCATCAACAGCTATGGCGTGGCCGTTTCCGCCACCAACGGGGTGGGCAACAAGCTGCGGAACCTGGCTAATATCGTCATGATGTCCATCAGCACGGCGGCAGCCACCATGTGCGGCCAGAATCTGGGGGCGAAAAAGTTTGACCGGGTCAAGCGGATCGTATGGGTGAGCTTTGCCATCAATGTGGGATACACCATGATCCTCAGCGCGGTGCTTCTGCTCTTCCCGGAACAGATCTTCCGGCTGTTTACCTCTGACGGGGAGGTGCTGTCCTGGGCGGCCCGGTATATGCCTGTAGCGGTGGTGGCGTTTTTCGCATCCGCGATGATGATGCCCTTCAATGCTGTGATCAATGGTCTGGGGTACGCCTCCCTGAGTCTGATCATCGGGCTCCTGGACAGTGTTGTGGCCCGAATTGCCCTGGCGCTGATCCTGGGCGGCAGGTTCGGCATCCTGGGATACTGGTACGGGAATTCCCTGGCCGGATTCGTTACGGTCATCCTGGCCATGGCGTATTTCTTCTCCGGAAGATGGAAGACCAGAAAGCTGCTGGTGGAGTGAGGAAAGACTTTTTAATTTACGCAGTTTTTGACGATCAAAAAGGGGCGTTACAGAATGGCAAAACCGTTCTGTAACGCCCCTTGTGCGATTCCCGTATTGAAACTCAGGCGGGATTGAACTTATCCTTGCCCTGCTTGCAGCGCGGACACTTCCAATCCTCCGGCAGATCCCGGAAGGCGACACCGTCGTGCTCGGCCGGGTCATACACATAGCCACAGATGGAACAGACGTAGATGCCGGTTGCCTGCTTTGCAGAGAAATCCACCTCCGCCAGAACCGTCTCCACCGGATGATCCAGATCCATCACCCGGGCTGCCTCCAGGTTTTCATATCCTTGGGGCGTGTGGGTGCCGCAGTAGACCGTGGGATGCTCGCGAACGAAGGTACACACCCGGTCCAGAGTCTCACGGGCGGCGGGGAGATCCTCAAAGACCACGGAGAGCTTATTCGCATAAAGCGCTTCGTCCACATAGGTGATGTCGCCGTGAATCATGTAGAACAGGCCGTCATTTTCCACCACAACGATGCTGTTTCCGTTGGTGTGGCCCTTGGCTTTGATGAAGGTGATTCCGTCACAGATTTTCTGACTCTCCGGGAAGTTGTAGTACGCCCCATCTGTAAAGGTGACGGGAACGATGTTCGGGAGTCCCTGCAGCTCGTCCGCGGAAACCTCCTCCGCATTTACATAGATCTTCGCATCCGGGAAGGAACGAAGCTCTCCGGAGTGATCGCTGTGCTTGTGGGTCAGCAGGATCTTTGTGACCTGCTCCGGCTTGTAACCCAGCGCCCAGAAGGCATCCATATAGCTGCAGATGTCTTTGCCGGTATAGAGGAGACTGCTCTCATCCGGCACCTCCTCCGGCGTGCCCGAGGGAAGACCGGTGTCCACCAGGATCACTTCGTCGCCGGTGTCGATCAGGAAGTTCTGGAGACTGCCGCGGTAGCGGATGCTCTGGTCGAACGGCTCCATGCCTTCTTCGCCGCCGAAGACAAAGGGTTGGCTGTAGAATCCGTCTTTTCTGAACTTGACTGCTTTGATGATCATGTCGATTCCTCCGTTCGTCTAAGAGAATTGGCCAAAAGTGTTTTCGTTACAGGAGCATCATAGTACATTTTTGAAAACGAATCAATGTCTTAGCCAAAACAACTTTCCTTTCGGGTCCGTTGGAATGTCACTGTTGAAACCGGAAGGGAATACTTGCCGGGAACCGGGTTCCGTGATATGATATCAAGGTCAGGGAGTGAGAAAGACTATGGATATATCTGCGATCACGAATCAGATGATCATTCTGTTCCTGCTGCTTGTGGTGGGATACGCCGCCAACAAGCTGGGGTGGATGGACGCCGCCTTCAACAAGGCTTTTTCCGGTTTTATCATCAACGTAACGACCCCGGCGCTGATCCTTCACTCCGTAATGGAAGGGGAGAAGGTGCTGACGATCTGGGAGATCCTGATGCTTCTGGCTGCCTCCCTGATCTCGTTCGCGCTGGTGATCCTCCTGTCCATGGCAATTCCCAGGATCATGCGGATGGGCCGCCGGGATGGAGATACATACCGCCTGATGATCATCTTTTCCAATACGGCTTTCATGGGATTTCCGGTGGTGGCGGCGCTGATGGGAACCCAGGCGCTGTTTTATGCGGCGATCTACAATATGCCCTTCAACTTTTTGATGTACACCTATGGCGTGCACCTGGTGAGCGGGGGAGAGAGCAGGGGTTTTGACCCGAAAACGCTGCTGTCGCCCCCGATCCTTGCGGCGACCCTTGCGCTGATCCTCTATTTGTCGCCGGTGAAGGTTCCGGGACTGATCATCACTGCGCTGGACTATCTGGCAGGCATTACGATTCCGGGCGCCATGCTGATCCTTGGCTCAACGCTGGCGCTGATTCCCCTGCGGTCCGTGTTTATTGACTGGCGGATCTACGTTCTATCGCTTCTCAAGCTGGTGCTGATCCCTATCGTCGTCTGGGCAATTGTCCGGGTGTTTCCAATCCCGGATATGGTCGGAAGGATGACGGTGGTCATGTGGTCTCTGCCGGTGGCAACAAACTGTACCATGCTCTCTACCCAGTATGGGGGCGATGAAGCCATGAGTTCCAAAGGCGTCCTGATCACAACGCTTTTGTCTGTGGTCACCATTCCGATCCTGATGCGGGTCCTCTACTGACCAACGGATCAGGTGCCGGGAAACCAATGCCTGATTGTACGGAGGTGATTTTGTGCGATACGGGAGAATAAACCGGATTCACTGCGTGGCGCTTGCGCTGATTTTGATCCTGACCGGGCTTGGATTCGGTCAGGCCTTTGCTGCATATGAAGCTGACCGGGAACCGGTTTTTTCGGGAGCGGCGTCGATCCTCCCGCACTCCGGTATCCCGCATCCGGATCTCTTTTTCCAGGAGAGCCAGCATAATACAATCCAGCCTGTTCTGCGGGCCAAAACAGTTTCCAAGCTTGAGACACTGCGCAATAGTGACAGTTCCTACGATGTCACGTCTATGTGTATGGCCGCATACTCCTTTGGCCCGGTCTGGTATGCAGCCGATTTGGTACCGTTTGCTGCGCCAAGCTGGCGGGCCATTGTCAGTCTGATTCATCGAACCAGAAAAAAGAGCCGTTGATACGGCCCCGGGACCTGTGCCGTGACCATGGCGCAGGGAGTCTTCTCTACTCACCGGGGCGGTCTCAAACGGCACAGTTGTTTCGATACGACATAGCCGATCCGATGGTCGGGGGAGGTGGCATCATGGCCGGTACCATCGTCGGGATCGTCGCTCTTGTGGCGATCATTGTCGTGGCCGTTGTGGTCAATATCAAAATGAACAAGTGATGCGCTGATATGCGCTGTGACAGATAGGAGGTTCCATTTGAACCGGAAAATGAAAGATAGGATCCTGCCCTGGCTGCTGATCACCCTTGGAGCGGTGATCGCAGCTTTCGCGCTGGAGGAGTTTCTGGTACCCAACGCCATCTTTGACGGAGGCGTTACCGGTATCAGCATGATCCTTGCCCATTACATCCCGGTAAAGCTGGGCGTGCTGGTGGTGCTCATCAATATACCCTTTGTGCTGCTTGGCGTCCGGGCCATGGGAAAGCTCTTCGCAGTGAAGGTGATCTATGCGGTGACACTGTTTTCCGCCATGACGGCTGTCTTTGAGCCTCTGGTGAACGCCACCTCGGATACGATCCTGGCGGTGGTGTTCGGCGGCATCTTCCTTGGCGTCGGCGTGGGTCTGGTGCTCCGGGGCGGCAGCTGCCTGGACGGCACGGAGATCGTGGCGATTCTGGTGAACCGGAAGTTCTCCTTTTCCGTCGGACAGATCATTCTGCTGATCAATGTTGTCATCTACTTCGTGGCTGGACTGGTGTTCGGCCTGGACCGGGGAATGTATTCCCTGATCATGTACTTCATCACCTCCCGGGTGATCGATATCGTGGAAGTGGGATTGGACACCACAAAGTCCGTCATGATCGTCACGGAAAACGGCCAGAAACTGGCGGATCTGATCTATCAGCGCTTAGGTCGGACCGTGACCTTCATGGAGGGTAAAGGATATGTCAGCAGCCAGAAGAAGCAGGTGCTCTACTGCGTTGTGACCCGCGCGGAGATCTTCGAACTAAAGGCGATCATCGGCAGTGTGGATGGCAGTACGTTTACCACAATCACGGAGGTTTCCGAGATCGTCGGACGGCATATCAAGTCCAACGAAATGTGATTGCAAACACATAAAAAGTAGCGCGAAAGCACTAATCCTCCCCAAGTGACCCGTGATATTAACCAAAGGGTTTACTTGGGGAGGTTTTTAACTAAAGTCACTTTTCGACAAAGCGAAGTGACAATCGCCGTTAAATGCGGTATAATACAAGAAAAACTCCAGTTCAAAGGTGGTTCAGCAATATGGATTTCAAGGGTATCCGAAAGATTTTGGAGGGAAAATTCATCACCCGATACGATGTGGATTATCTGACCGCGGAAGGTCATTCCAAGACCTATGAGATCGTCAGCCGAAACAAAAACATCCAAACCCTGGAGGAGCTACAGAACAAGACCCCGGATTCCGTCATCATGATCCTGACGGATGACAGCGGGGAACGCATCCTGATCAATCGGGAGTACCGCATGGCCATGGCACAGTGGATCTACAACTTCCCCGCCGGACTGATCGATCCGGGTGAGACTCCGGAGGAGAGCGCGAAGCGGGAACTTTGGGAAGAGACCGGACTGGATTTGATCCGCATCGACGACGTTCTCGACAACAGCTACAGCGCTGTGGGCTTTTCCAACGAACGTAATATCACGGTATTCGGGGCAGCAAGGGGAGAATTCCGAATGAGCACCTCTGACGCCGAGGAAATTGTTCCGGGCTGGTACACAAAGGAGGAAATCCGGGAGCTTCTCCGGACGGAAGCCTTTGCGGCCAGAACCCAGGCATACTGCTACGCTTGGGCCAACAGCTGATTTCTGTGCGCTATCTTAGCAATCAGATATAAAAGGCTGGTCTTAGTTTGAGGATAATAAAGAAAAGAGGACAGATATGAGATTTATTGGCAACGTGCTTTGGCTCCTTTTGGGAGGCCTTATGAGCGGATTCGGATGGCTCATCGCCGGGCTCCTGTGGTATATCACCATTGTGGGGATCCCCGTTGGCTTGCAGTGCTTCAAGCTTGCGTCCCTGTCGTTCTGCCCCTACGGCAAAGAATACGCATATCAGGGTGGCGCCGGATCCTTCCTTTTAAATGTGGTGTGGTTTCTGGTTTCCGGACTGGAACTCGCACTCGGCAACTTCCTGCTGGGATGCCTTCTCTGCGTCACGATCGTCGGCATCCCCTTTGGAAAACAGTTTTTTAAAATCGCGAGACTGGCGCTGTCTCCCTTTGGAGCAGTCATCTACAGAGCATACTGACATAACCGGAACAGGAGGAATCAACGGTGAAACCATTCGAGAGCAGGGACTACAGGATCTTCGACATGTTCAACAACCAGTGGGCGCTGGCCACGGCAGGGGATAGCAGCCGCTACAACACCTGCACCATCGCTTGGGGCAGTCTCGGAACAATCTGGGGTGGTCCCGGCGGCGGACGCCCCATCGCCACGATCTACATCAACCCGGACCGCTATACCTGGGAGCTCCTGAAGGAGAGCGATGTTTTTACCGTGGATTTCTTCCCGCCGGAATACCGCAAAGCGCTGGGCTATCTGGGCGCGCACTCCGGACGGGACGGAGACAAGGTCGCTGCGGCTGGCCTGACCCCCAAGGAGCTGGCAGGCGGCGTGACTTTCGAAGAGGCCAACCTGACCTTCGTCTGCCATAAGCTGTATCAGGCGCCCTTTGAGCGTGCAGGTCTTGCCGATGAGATCAATCAGGGCATCTACAGGAACTGGCAGCCCCACTGGATGTTCGTCGGGGAGATCATCGAGGTAGAGGACAAGCGGTAACGGGACATGAGAGAAATGAAGAACATTCTTTATTCTGGAGGAACACGGAAACAGCGTTGAGATCGAGGAAATCCGAAGAACGGCTCAACAACACGGGAGGGACGATCATGACAAACAAGCATATGGCGCTCATCGGTACAGGTTCCATCGGTCTCATGCTGGGAGCCTTTTTATCCCGCGGCGGTTACGATGTGACGATGGTCTCGCAGTTCCGCCCGGAAATGGCGCAGCTGCTGAACGAAAAGGGAATTCGGGTCACGTTCGGCGCGGAGGAATGGACGCAGCCGGTCCACAGCGTTTTTTGGGATGACCTGGACAAAGAGGAGCGGTTCGACATCCTGTTCCTCACCGGAAAGTCCAACGATACGCAGGACGCGATGGAGAAGATGCTCCCGCATCTGGCGCCGGATGGATTCGTAACCTCTCTTCAGAACGGCATCAATGACGACGTCATTGCCGGCTATGCTGGGCAGGAGCGGGTGATTCCCTGTATCTGTTTCGCAGGCGGTCAGTGCCCGGAGCCCAACCACATCATGACCCACGACGGTTATTTCATCATCGGAGAGCCCGACGGTTCCTTCACTCCGCGGCTGCGGGAACTGGAACAGATCCTCTACTGTGTCAAGGAGGTAGAGGTCACAGATGACATCCGGGCGGCTCGATGGAAGAAACTGTCGGAGGTTTGTCTGACGGTCCCGGTTGCAACCGTATCGGGATATCCGCTGTTCGCCGGGTATGAGGACACCCTGATCCAGCGGGTCTTCGGGAAGCTGGCGGGGGAGGTAATGGCTGTGGAAGCGGCCTGCGGAACGGAGCCTGAGCCGATCATGGGACTGACCCGGTCCGAATGGGGCCAGCTTTCCCGGGAGGATGCGCCGGAACTCACGGAGAAGTTCCTCGCCGTCATGCGCCGTCCTTTTCCTCCCCAGGAAGAGGGAGATGTGCCGCCGGCTGCCATGTCTCCGTCGGATGCCTACACCAACGATATCCGCCGTCACAGGCCCCTGGAAGTCTGGTACACGAACGGTTACGTGAGCAAAAGGGCAGGGGAGCTCGGCATACCTGTTCCGGTCAATGAACTGCTGTGTGAGATGATCCGGGAAATCGAGGCGGGCACCCGGAAGGCCTGCCGGGATAATCTGTCGGAACTGATCCATGCGGGGGAATAGGAAAACAGCGTTCCGAAGATGTTCCTGTTCCCTGCGTGTAAATACTGAGTTGACATCCGAGATATGATATGCTATATTATGAACGGTTAGTCAAATATAACCGCTTCGGCGGTTATATTTCGGTAGTATAGTTAGCCATAACTAATTCGCATACAGGAGGAGCCTATGTCGGAAGAACTTTTTGTCCGCCTCTGCGCGCCAACCCTTGCCGGAATGAAAACCGGGAACCTTTTTGCCATGGAGTACCGAAGCCGTCAAGAGGTCTTTCAGGAGCTCCGCCGGTTTAACCGCACGCTGGTGCCGAAGGGACTCCGAGCGGTGGTTTTGGGGTTCGGAACGCACCGTGCTCAGGTCTATGTCTATCGCCCGTCACGGCTCAGGCAGGACCTTGGCAGAGAAGAGACCAGAAATATGCTCTCATCCCTCGGATACGACCCGGCCCGGCCAGAAAACTGTCTCCGCCGCCTTTCGGGACGCATTCGCGAGTCGAAGCAGTTTCCTCATGAGATCGGACTCTTCCTCAGTTACCCTCCGGAGGATGTGCAAGGCTTTGTAGAGCAGGGGCCGGACCGCTGCAAGTGTGTCGGCTGCTGGAAGGTTTACGGAGACGTTGAGCGGGCAAAAAAGATTTTCTGCCGCTATAAACAATGTACAGAGGTCTACTGTCGCTGTGTACGCAGAGGCATCCCGCTGGAGAAACTGGCGGTCGCCGGTTAATCTCCCGCAGATTGGAAAGACTATGAAACTACAAAACAGAAAGACTAACTATTAAAAGTCAACCCCGATTTCGAGAAAAGTTGTGAATTGGTAGACAGCAAAGAAAAGGGTATAGCAATCTAAGCGTCCAACAGGGCGCTCTGAGCAGGATGATATGAGGATAGCGTCAAGCAGGTT